>JADGEG010000049.1:0-8689 GCA_016744485.1 Arcobacter sp.
ATTATATATTTTATTATACCAATTGAACACCCAATTGAACACCCAAGGGAACACACAAATGGCACTAACTCCTAAACTATATATCAATAAAATCAAACCAAACTTATGGGCAAATAAAAACTTTACAATATTTTTTTATAATTTTTTTAAAGATAAAAAAAGATATAGAGGCTTGATAGATTTAAGAGATAAGGTAGGTTGGTTCAAAAGAGATAAAATATCTATTGCTGAAGCTGAACTTATACATATAAAAAATAAGAAAATTGATAATATGTTTGATGACAGCATAACACTTGATAGTTTTGCAATAAAGCATTTTGAAATGTCAACAAAAAGTAATTGGGAAAAAGTAAAAATTAGCCACTATAATAGATATATAAAGCGAAGTATAGGTAAAAAGAGATTATTTCAAATTAAACCATTACATATAAAGGAAGTTATAAAACAACAGGAAAATTTAGGATTGTCTATAAGAACAACAAAACTTACGATTGAAGTTTTAAGTCCTATTTTTAATGAAGCTATTGAAAATAGAATTATTAGCTATAACCCCGCAGCAGCTGTTAAAATAAAAAGACCCTTAACTAGAAAGATTGTGACTAACGCTACTAAAGAATTAGCCAAAATAAATAATGCTATAAATATAGAGTTTGGTGAAGATTTGTTTTATAAAGCATTATTTACATTTGCAATGCAAGGAAGAAGAAAATCCGAAATATTGTCTTTAAAATGGGAAGATGTTGATTTTGATAATAATATTTATATATTAAGGAATACAAAAAATAATGAAGAACAAAAAATATTTTTACCTGAAAACATAAAACAACTTTTAATTCAGTTCCAAAACAGTAATCAAGAATATGTTTTTACATCAAGAATTACTGGGAAAAATATACAAAATATCAAGCATTCTCTAGCAAAAATGAAGATACGGCTTAATAATCCATCTTTTGGACTTAATTATTTAAGAAATGTTATTGTATCTGCTATGGCTGAAAGAGGTTTGGAAAGTATGTATCTAAGTGGTGCACTGGGACATAGGGATACACACACTATTAAAAAATATTTAACTTTAAATTATCTACAAAGTAGCAAAAAAGCTAGTGAGGTAATAAGTGAAGTGATTAATCCTGATACTTCCAAATAAAACCACCTGCTGTATTTGTTCTTCATTTATTCTAATGCAAGTTGTGCCATTTTTGGGATGTCACCATTCACCCAGTTTGATACTGCTAATTCTTTTTGACTAACTCCAAGCTCTTTACAAACTTTTTTAACTATATTTTCTTCCATCCTACAATCTCCCTTTTTTATATCTCAAAATATTCATCTGAATATCTTTTATTTGTTTAGCTTTATCAACATAATTTATATCTTGATTATATCCAATTTCATTTAATCTTTTTGTATGAAAACTTATCAACATAATACATAGTTGGCTTTTTAGTTCCAATTCTGTATATATTTTAATATCATCTTTTAACGATACCCAATCTAACTTATCTAAATCATCTCCACCTTTTTGTAATGTAATTAATTCATTTTTGTATGTTTCAAATATTTCTATATTACAATGTTGAGTAACTATATTTAGTGCTTGAAAATCTTCTAGTGCTGTAGCAATTATATTTAATTCATAGATTGCATCAGTAGGATTGTTTTGTACTGGAGCTGGTGCTTTTCTTTGTACTGGTGGATTGTTTATATTAATATGAGATATATCAATTTCTAAAAGTTGTGCTAAGTATGACCTGTACTCATTTGATACTAGTGGATTATTTAAACTTACTAGAAATTCAATACATTCTTTAAGTGCTTCATTTTTATTTAGTGGATTATTCATGTCAAATTTAGCAGCTATATGCTGAAGTGCATATTTTACTAATGATACTGGCTTTTTCATAATCTCATACAGTTCTTCAACTTTTCCATCTGCAACCATATCCGCTGGATCAACACCATCATCAAATATTATCACTCCACCATCTATTTCATGTTGAGATAATAATGCACTAGCTTTAAACCCAGCATCACGACCAGCTTTATCTCCATCATAACAAAGTAGTACTTTTATATTTCCTCTTTTAATAATAGGTATATGCTCTTTTGTTAAAGCTGTACCCATTGTTGCAACTGCTGTTTTAATATTTGATTGGTGCATCATAACAACATCAAGGTATCCCTCTGTAATAACTATCGTACCTTTTTTATATATATGTTCACTTGCAATATTAAATCCATAAAGATTTTTTGACTTATCAAACAGTTTAGTTGTTGGAGAATTGAGATATTTAGCACTATGATTAACAGTAGTTCTACCACCAAATCCAATAAGCTTATTTGTACGATTTCTAATAGGAAAAGTAATCCTATTAGATTGTCTTGAATATAATCCAGTGTTACCAGTTGCAAGTACTCCAATATCTTGTGCATCTTGAAGATTGTAAAAGTTTTGTTTTAACATATCTAGTTGAATATTAGAATCAGTTGCATATCCTATTTCAAACATGTCTATACTTTCTTGTGTAATACCTCTATCTAATAAATATTGCAACTCATTACCTTGTAAGCTTTTTCTATAATAGCCATTAATCGACTCAAAGATACCCTTATAGTCTTTTTGTTCTGTTTTGTTATCATATTCAAGGGTAAAGTTTAAATCGTTTGCTATATGCTCTAAAGCTTCAGGATATGATAGTTTATTGTACTCTTGTACAAATCCTATAGCATCTGAACCAACTCCACACCCAAAACAATGATATATCTGTTTCGCTGGGGAAACTACAAAGCTAGGTGTATCTTCTCCATGAAAAGGACAACAAGCTTTAAAGTTAGCACCATTCTTTTTTAATTCTAATGATTGTGATATAACATCAACTATATCTATTTGAGATTTTAAATCATCTATTGATTGTTTAGTTATCATTCAAATAACCCCACTTTCCCTTTGGCAAGTTTTATTCTATCTTCTGCCATAGTTATATATTTTTGTTTTATTTCAAAACCAATATATTGCCTTTCTGTTCTGATACATGCAACTGCAGTTGTACCACTACCCATGCAATTATCCAAAACAACTTCATTTTTATTTGTATATGTATTGATAAGATATTCGCATAGTGCTAATGGCTTTTGTGTAGGATGCTTTTCTTTTTGATGTGTACATCTTCTATCTGATGTAAATTTTAATACACTAGAATTTACCATCATAATTTAAGCTTTATTTTTAAAATAAACCGCATTGTTTATATAATCTAATGTATAAGACAAATTAAACTCTTTAGCTATTTTTTTAATCATTGATACTTTTAACCATTTCTCTCTTGGCTCACAATAAAACTCTTTTGGTGTAGCTGGTACTTTTAATATATATCTTAAATTTAACATATATGCTGTTGTTGTTGATAATTCAATCATCTTTTTTTCCTTTTTCTTTTGTATAAAATCCTAATTCTCCACTATGATGTTCCATGCTTGTAGATATGCCACACTTAGGACAATCCTGATTATTTAAATCAACTATAGGTTCATCACAACATTTACTAAAATATTCTAGTTCTATCCTTTTAGTAAACGAGTATATGCTCCCACTCTTCTGAAAATGAAAGATTATAAGTTGCATCAAATTTTCTTTGAATTATCTGATGTAATATATCTATACCATCTGCTATACTCATTTCTTTTTACCTTTAATTAAAAATTATCCCAACTATTCAAGTTTGAGCTATAGCTCTCTACTGGTCTAGCTGTATGTAATTTTATTCTAGTTAGCTCCAGCTTCTTTGCTGTGACATTTTGTAAACTTCTTTCACACTCTAAAGCAACTTTATTCATATCTGTATTATTCAATATTAGTTCAATCTCTTTAGGTGAATATTTTTTACGATTTCTTTTCGCTCCTCTTGATCTAATTCTTCTTACTGCAGTTCTTCTGCTCTGAAAAGCAAATTGACCACCTTGTAGTTCTTTTGCTCTTTCAAATCCACAATACTCTTGACAAGTGGTACTACAATAAACTTTATTATAAATATTTGTTTCAAAAGATTTATTACATTTTTTATTTTCACAAATTTTATCTTCAAATGCTCTCAGTTTTCTATTTTTATCTCTACTCTTTTTAACTTGCAACTTTCTACACTCTATACAAGTTAATGCTAATCCATCAGATTTAGATTTATCTTTATAGAATTTAGGAAATATTGATTTACAAGTAGTTGAGTTGCATTTTTTCATTTTATTTATTCTCCAATCTCCACTGAACCATGAGTATAAAAATATATTGTTATCTTTTGTATATAGCACTGCTTCATCATTTTCAATATATGCACAACAAAGATGATGAAAGATATAAAAAACTACAAAAGACCAAAAACTTATGCTAAGTCTTGTTTCTCACTATATTGTCCACTATTCCAAAGTGTTGTAATAAAGTTTGCTACTTCAAAATCTGTTAAATCATTTCTTTGGATATCTTCTATAAGTGATACTTCTTCTATATATTTACTTGTACCTTGTAGAATATGTGCTTTTATAGTTCTAAGACCTAATGAATCAATAGCTCTAAATCTTCTCTCTCCTGAAACTATCATATATCTACCACTACCATCTTTTACCACCGCTATTGGCTGTATAAGTCCTTTTTCTTGAATACTTGAAGCTAACTCCTCTATATCATTAAAAGCTTTTCTTGGCTGTGCTGGGTTTGGATATACTAGCTCTAATTGTAACTCCATAAAGGCACTGACACCTGTAGTCTTGATTTTGCCTTTTGTTACTTTTTTAATCTCTGATAAGCTCATCACAAAGTCCTTGTATCTCTTCTATTGCCTTAGCATCTTTAAAGTCAAGTACAGATTTACCAATTTTTAAACTATCTTTATAAATCTTTTCCACCAACATCAACGATTAAATATCCATGTGAATTTTCAAATATCTCTATTAATTCACTTCCTGACTGTGGTTGTAATACTTCTATTTGTGATTCTTTATCTAAACTATTTATGAAAAATAGTGTTTGTTAGAAGTCTAAATCAACTATCGTGACTTTTTTATCTTTTTTTCTTAAAGCATGTGCTAAGTTATAAGCTATAGTGCTTTTACCTACCCCACCTTTTGAGTGTCCTATTGTTATTTTAATATGTTATCACTATAATTTGTGCTAACTCTACCTTTTAAACTATACACATAAAGTAACATTTACCAATCTCTTCTATTTTTACTTTTTGCTATCTCTTTACTTGTAACTGTTGTATATCTAGCTGTTGTAGATAAGTTTGTATGTCCTATATCTTCTCTTATGAGTTCCAAACTCTCTCCAGCTTGATGTAAAAGAGTTACATATCCACTTCTAAAACTATGAGTACTGTATAAATTTCCTAAAACTCTTTGTAAAAAATTATTCATTTGAAGTTTTAGGCTATCTATTGCCATTGGATGATCACTGTTGTTTTTTGAAAACAAATATATATCTTGTGATGGTAAAATATCTTTTATCATCTGAACCTGAATACCATCTGCATCAAAACTTATAAGTCTTGATTTATTAGTTTTAGTATTGTTTGTTAAACTATATTCATTTGTATCACACATTGAAATCAAATCACTAGTTTTAAAGTTTATTATCTCACTTACTCTACAACCAGTAAGATATAAAAGAGTAAAAGCTCTTAAAAGTTTTTGTTTTGTACCAGCTTGTAAAGTACCAGTTTTTTTAATGGCATTTATAAGTCTGTTAAACTCATCTTTTAATATTGGCTTTTTGGCTCTTGTAGTCCCTTTTGGTCTTGCCATAATTCGCCTCCTTATGAATTGTTCTATCGTAAGTCTTGATACCAGTAATGAAACCTATCTCATAAGTATCATTTTCTTTAAACATTTTTATACATTCATTTATTGTCATTTTTTAAATGCTTATAGTTTTCTTCTAAGAAACGATTGAACTCTTCTGCTGTTTTAATTCCGTTATCTGACGCCAAATCTTGAACTGTTTTAAAATCGATGAAACTTTTAAATAAAAATTTATTGTAACTCATAATTTTATACCTCCTTTCATGGTTTTTATATTTATCAGGTTTTTTACACCTTTGTAAATGTTATAAGTTTTGATTTGTGTTTCTTGGGTTGATATAAGTTGTTCTAGTAGTCTTAATACTGTTTCATTTTGTTTTAGCATTATGTTTAGTACTGGTGTTAGGTTGTCGTTTGTAGTTCCACTTAACACTTTTTTCTCACAAGAGATAAAATACTTTCTAGTTTCTTTACCTTTCGCATTGTTTTCAAGCATAGATAATTCTTTTGCCATATCTAGGGTTACGATGAAGTCACGCTTTCCACTTTTGGAATCCGTGATAACTTTGATAAAGTCAATATTTTCTTTAAAGTCATATTTTTTAATAGCCCTATCTATCCAGTTTGCAAATACTGTTTTAACGCCAAGATATGTATGTATATCTCTTGCATTTACAGAGTTTGCTTCATCATTTCCGATAATTGTCTGTGAAATTTTAATAATTTCTTGCATTGTATGTCCTTTTTTTTAATTTTACAAAAGTGTAATAATACAACTATACTGATAATGAAAGTATAATAATATAACCTTAAAAACATATTAATAATAGTGAAACTATTGTACTTTAACATGTTTATTAGTCTTGTCATCTAACTTTTGGTATAATTATTTTTATGAAAGATATAATTTATAAAGATATTGCAGAATCAACTCAAAAATCAGAAAGTGCAATAAAACAATGGAAAAAAAACAATCCTGAACTTTTAGAAATAGCAACAATTGGTACATTCTGTAGAAAAAACAATCTTGATATTGATAAAATTAAAAAACTTGTAGAGATACAAGAGATGGTAAAAAATAGTGGGTGATTCTAATCGTAATGGATTCTTTGGAATAGTATTTGTTGTTTTCATAGCGCCTTTTATTTGGGATGTCGTAGCCCCTGAGAATGATAGTGTATTAATAAATGATAAAGGAAACATAATTACTTTATCAAAAAAGATTTATGTTATCTTTGATAGCGATGGATTTTACAAAAGACAACATAAAATAATTACAAAGTTGATATTAAAAGTAGAAAAGTCTGATACTGTAGTGACTAGACATCAGATTGACATGAAAAGGATTGATTTAGAATTTAGTGAAGATTATTCTAAAGAATTTGAACAAGATTATAAACTGCCTACAATAGCAGAAAAAATAGCACGAATTCCAAATGATAAAATAGCTAAGATGATATTAGAAGATAGACTAAAAGAACAAAATGAGCTATTAAAAAAATATAAACAAATACTTTCTCATATTGTTTTAAAACTAAAGAAATAATGAAATATTATTTGTAAACTTGCTAAAAAATATTTAGATATTTTAGTTAAAAAAGAGTTAATTGTAATTACAGAAAATTCTGTAAGAAATAGTCCTATTTTAATTATTAATGTTACAGGTATTAAAAAGTATTATAAAGAAATAAAAGATAAAAAAATTTATGGGAAAATTTTATGAAGAAGCAAATAAGTTTTTAGAACATACGAAAGATTTACAAAAATAATTAAGAGGAATATATAAAATGAATGCTAGAGAAAATACACTTTTTACAAAAAAATATCAACCATTCATTAAATGGGTCGGTGGTAAAAGAGGTTTACTAACTCAATTATTAGAGAAATTCCCAAAAAAATTTGAAAATTATCATGAACCATTTTTAGGTGGTGGAGCAGTATTTTTTGAGTTGTATTCAAAAGGTTTGTTGAAAAACAAGAAAGTATATCTTTCAGATATAAATTCTGAATTAATAAATACCTATATTATAGTAAAAAATAATCCCAATGAATTAATCAATAATCTTGAAAATTTTAAAGAAAAACACAATAAAGAGTTTTATTATAAAACCAGAGAAATTGATCGTAAAGAAGAGTTTAAAACTTTAACAAATATTGAACGAGCAACAAGATTTATATATCTTAATAAAACTTGTTTTAATGGACTTTACAGAGTAAATAAAAAAGGATATTTTAATACCCCAATAGGAAGTTATAAAAATCCAAATATAGCAGATCGAGATACAATATTAAGTGCAAGTGAAGCATTACAAAATGCAACAATATTAAATAAACCATTTATGGAGGTAGTTAATAACACTGGTAAAAATGATTTAGTTTATTTTGATCCTCCATATTATCCATTAAATAAAACTTCAAGCTTTACTGCTTACAATGAAAATGAATTTTTAGATGATAAACAAAAAGAATTATTTAATATATTTGAAGAATTAGATAAAAACAATTGCTTTGTTTTACATAGTAATTCTGATACTAATTTTGTAAAAAATCTATATCAAAAATATGATATTAATTTTGTTCAAGCAAATAGATTTATAAATAGTAAAAGTAGTGGTCGTGGAAAAATAAATGAAGTTTTAATAAGGAATACAGGATAGTAAAACGTGGAATTGGTGGTGGAAATACACAAACAGGAATAATTTTTGAGGGTAGAATTGATATAATTTCATATATTAATGATTCTGTAGATGGTTACGAATGTAAATTAAATGCTAATTCAAAAGGTAGAGCTACGGATAATATCTGTATTGAGAGGTTCTGGCGAAGTGCAAAAGTAGAAAAATTATATCTTAATGAATATTTTAAAATTAGTACTTTAAAAAATGATGTATCTGATTATATG
>JADGEG010000049.1:8699-12112 GCA_016744485.1 Arcobacter sp.
CGATAACACTCTAAAAAGGTCGGCAGAGGCTTTATGTACACCATTTTTCTACAAATGCAGCTAAAAACCACCAAAACTTAAAAAACTACATATCATTCGCTATTCACCAAATCAAAAAAAATCGCCGCCATTTGAAATTTTTTTAGATTTTTTTTAGGTATTCCAATTTTTTTTAGATTTTAAAGATTATAAAAATTAAACTTTTAAAAAAATAGTTAAACTTTTATATTTTAAACCTACTTAGACTAAAATAGCTATTTTTTTTGGTGGGAATTGCCTGGTGTATTTAGAATTGTGTATATTTTCGGAAGTTTCGGATTCCAATATAGACTATTTGTATCAGTATTTCATCATCTGCAATTAAATTTTTATCATTTTCCAAAGAAATTTGAGAGTTAAATAAGCATATTTATATTTTGCTAAAACCATTTAGAAATGTGATTTTATTACCTAAAACATATTTTTTTAGATATTTTAATACTTTTTATTTAAGTTTAAAGCTATTTTATTTAAGTTTTGTGTATATTTTAAGGTTACAGTGCTTTTTTTGTACAAAATGGCTTAAGTTTTCTATTTTATGGTTAGTAAAGAAAGTAATAAAATCGCTAAAGAGCAACTAGAATATGAAAAGAAAAAAGATAAAGGCGTATCAGATAAACAATCCCAAGCACAAGCAGAACTAGATGGTGCAATGGCTAATGTCTATGGAAGTAAAAAGAAAAAAGCTAAAAAAGAAACTGGGTCATTATCTGATGCTTTTGCAAATCCAAACGATATAGTATTATAGGCAAATAGTAATGTTTGGCAATACTTATATATTAAAAGAATGGTTAAGAGAATCTTCTCATCACTTTGAGAAGACTAAAGCATTCGCCAAAAAAGTTCGTGGATATTATAATGGAGATCAACTAGATCAAACCGTAAAGCTTATCCTGTCAAATCGTGGACAACCTGAACAGTATGAAAACAATATCGCAAAACATAACAATAGTATATTGGGTCATAAAAAAGAGCGACAAATAAATATAAAACTATTTGGTAGACAACAAAGCGATAAAGCAAATGCTAATATGCTAAATGCTTTGGTTAAAGCTATTACACAAGTTAGTGACTATGAAACAGAAGTTGATAGCCTAGATGATGAACTTTCCTTAGAAGGTGTTGCAATAGCAGAATTAACTATTGAAGCCACTGGAGAGTTTGACAGGTTTGGTCGTGAACATAAAGATGTAGAGATAAAAGCTGTACCATCATCGGAAATGTTTTTGGATCCATTTGCTAAACCAAAAGATTATACTAAAACTGCAAGACATACCACTAGAGCATTTTGGATTGATATAGAAGATTTATATGGCTTAGGATTTGATGAAAAACTTATTAAGCAATTAACATCATCAAATTATTTAGCAGACATAGTTGAAGATGATTTAAATGCAGATGAAACTATAAGAAAAAGAGTGTTATTGGCTTATACTTGGTATAGAAAGTTTGAAAAAAAAATAAAGAAAGATATGTATTATTTTTGCTTTTGGAGTGATAATACTATTTTGCTTCAAGATAAAACACCATATGATTATGAGGGTATTCCTTATGAAATTGAATTTTTAGCACATGATTTCACTGGGGAAATTAAGTACTGGGGATTGCATAGAGATATCATACCCTTGCAAGACAATATAAATTATGCAAAATTAAGACTTCAAAATATGATAGGTAATCAAAAAACTTATATAGAAAAAACTGCTTTAATTGATGAGAATATAACACAGTTTAGTGCTGAAAATTCTTTGGATAATGCTACGATCATGGTTGAAAATATTAGTGGGATTAAAGATGTTAAACAAAATGTACAGATACAACAAATATTAAATACAATTATTGATAATAGAAATCAAATAAGTGAATTGCTTAATTCTAATAAAGAAATACAAGGAGTTGCTAATAATAGAATGAGTGGAGTTGGTCAAGAGCAACGAATACAAACTGCCCTAGTTGGACTATCTCGTTTTATGAATAGTAGCGATAGACTTCAAAAAAAGATTATTAAAAAAACTGTTAGTTTAATTGGACAGTATTACGATAGTGAAAGAATTATAAGTATGATTGATGAAGATTATATGCAAGATTATATCACAATGAATGAAGCTGTAATAAATGGCTATGGCAATGTAGATTTTGAACTTCTTGAAAATGGCAAAGTAAAACCTGTATCAAACAATAGTGTGAAAATAGGAAAGTATGATCTAATATATTTAGCTAAACCAAAAGCTAATAGTATGAGTGCTGAACGATTAAGACAAAATGTTGAGTTATTAAAAATACTACAAAGTACAGACCCTGATTTGGTTAAGTATCTAGTACCTGATATATTAAAAGATAGTGAATCTCCTAGTGCTAATAAAATAAGACAAATTATAGAACAAAGAACACAAGGGCAAGATGATACACCACAAGCCAAAGAGTTAGCTCAATTAAAAGGTAGAAATCAGCAACTAGAAGATATGTATAAAGGCTCTCAAATTACTTTAAATAATGCTAAATCAAAAGCAATGAATGATAGAAATAAAATTGATTTACAAAAAGCTTTTAGCCATAGCACCATAGCACAACAAAATATCCAAGTGAAGCAACAACAAAATATTACAGATAGCATGAGGAGAATCTAATGGGATGGTATGATACTTTTAAAGGGGATACGAATAAGGCTAGTTCAAATTTAATAAAAGCTAATAGTACAAATGCTATGAAAGAACTTGGAAAAGGCTTGTCTGATTTTGGTGATGCTTGGCAAGAACATGAGATAAACAATAAAAAAAAGAAGTTGATTGATAGCCAGTTAAAAACTAAAACATTAAATCAAACCGCTAAACAACAAGATATAGATGATGCTTTTGCTGCAACGACAACTAAAGCTATAGATGATGCTTTCTTATCCAATCTTGATGAAAATGGTAAATTTGTAGCTAAAGATGATATTGGTATTCCTCTTAATCAAGTTAGTTTTAATGCAAAACAAGAGGCAAAAAAAATACAAAAACAAAAAGAAGCTTACTATGATAAATTAGATGATAAAGCACAAAAAGAAATAAATCAAGAAGCTCTAAAAAAATCATTTTCATATAAAGACTTAGAAACATTTAAAGCACAAAATGAAGACTTGTTTAAATATACAGAGGGTAAAACCATTAATGCTATTAAAAAGCAATTTAATAATACTAATGAACAAATCAACAACTTAAAAACTCAAAAAACGATAAATTCTTTACAAACTAAAATTGATAAAGCAAAATTAAAAACATTAAAAGCATCAAAAGACAATAAAGATTTTAAGTATACTCAAGATACTGGAACTAAAATAGCTAATCTTATTTCAAAATCTATGGGAATGGATGCACCTGATTATAGTATAGATG
>JADGEG010000215.1 GCA_016744485.1 Arcobacter sp.
AATCTATATGGTATAATAGTATAAAAATTTATAGGCAAAGAATAAAAGATAATTTCTTAGAAATTTTTGATAAAATATTATTAGATTTAAAAAAGGAAAATATATGCTAGAAAACATGATAGAAGATAGAGGCTTTAATAGATTAGTAAAAGCTAAAAATAATTATTGTTTATATAATAAAAATGATATTTATATAGGACAAGCTATTGAACAATATGGTGAATTTTCAGAACTAGAAGCTTTTCTTTTTAGACAAATTTGTCAAAAAGGAGATACTGTTATTGAAGTTGGTGCAAATATTGGTACACATACACAAATATTTTCAAACTTAGTTGGCAATGAAGGTCTTGTTTTAGCTTTTGAGCCTCAACATATAGTTTTTCAAACTTTATGTGCTAATTTAGCTCTTAATTCTATTTCAAATGTATTTGCATATCAAATGGCATTATCTAATACTAAAGGTAAGTTATTTATTCCAAATTTAAATTACAATACTAAAAATAATTATGGAGGTCTTAGTCTTGATGGTTTTAAAAGTGGTATTAAGGTAAATAAAGATAAATTAGATTCATTTCAAGACGATATTAAAAATTTAAAATTAATTAAAATTGATGTTGAAGGAATGGAAAGTGATGTATTGCAAGGTGCGAAAAATATTATTAAAAAATTTAAGCCTATATTATACGTTGAAAATGATAGGCAAGAAAAATCAGAAGAATTAATAAAACTTATTTTATCTTTTGGATATAAATTATTTTGGCATTTACCAAAAATGTATAATGAAAATAATTTTGCAAATAACAAACAAAATATTTTCGGAAATATCGTGTCTGTTAATATGTTATGTATTCCAAATGATAGTAAAATAAAAACAGATAGAATGTTAGAAATAACAGATCCTGCATATCATCCCATGAAAAAAAATAACAAATCAAAAATAAAATAAGGTAAAAAATATGGAAGAAAATGAATTAATAAATCAAGCCTTAGATTTATATAAAAATAAAGATTTTAAAAAAGCACAAGATATATATATAAGAATATTAAACTTAAATCCTAAATCTGTAGAAGCTCATGCTAATATAGGTGTTATTTATAAAATATTAGGCGATATACAAAAAGCTATAAGTCATTATGTTGAAGTTATAAAATTAAATCCTAAACATGCAACTACATACAATAACTTAGGAAATGCTTTTAAGGATATTAAAAATTACAAGATGGCGATAAAAGCTTTTCATGACTGCATCAAACTTGAAGAAAATAATTATAATACTTATAATAATCTAGCTATGGTTTATGAAGCTACTGGACAACTTAACAGAGCTTTACAATGTTATAAAAAAGCAGTAGAACTTAATCCTAAATATACAAATGCTATTAATAATATAGCTGTTGTTTTATATAAACAAAAAAAATATAAAGAAGCAATAGAAATATTTAAAATAGCCTTAAAAATAGACCCCAAATATCGTGAAGTTTATTCAAATTTAGGTGCAACATATAATAAAAATAAAGATTATGATAATGCTATTAAATACTTAGAAATGGCTATTAAATATATGCCAAATCATGCAGGAGCATATACAAATTTAGGAAATGTTTATAATAAACTATACGATTATAAAACAGCTGCTAAATATCATGAAAAATCTATTTCCTTAGATCCAAGTGGTTCAAATGCCTATAGTAATGTAGGAACATCATATAAATACCTTAGCTTTTCTAATAAATCAATTGAATCTTATAAAAAAGCAATAGAACTTAATCCTAACTTTGAAAATGCACATTTTGATTTAGCTACTATGTATTTAGCAAAAGAAGATTTTAAAAATGGTTGGGAAGAATATGAATGGAGATTTAAAAAAGAAGAGATGATATCTCATATGATACTATATAAGGATATTTTTTCAAAACCTATGCTTAAAAGAAACATGGATATTAAAGATAAAACTTTACTTTTACATTCAGAACAAGGGTTTGGTGATTCTATTGAATTTATTCGTTTTTTGCCTCTTTTAAAAGAAAAATATAAATGTAAAATTGCAGTAAAGTGTAGAGATGAGCTAACAACTTTATTTAAAAGTATTTCTCAAATTGATGTTTTAACAAATAGAAGTGAAAAAACTCCACCTTTTGATTATCACTTGCCAATTATGAGTATGCCTTATATTTTAGATATGAAATCTTTTAATGATTTACCAAAACAATATCCTTACTTATTTGCAAAAAAAGATAAAGAATTTGAAATTAAAAAAGAAAAATCCAAGATAAATATAGGTATTTGTTGGAGTGCATCTATAACAGGTGAGAGCTACGATGGAAAGGTATTTGATTTAAAATATCTTGAACCTTTTATAAATAGTAATAGAATTAATGTTTATTCTTTACAAGTAGGAATAGAAAAAGAAGACATAAAAAAATTATCTTATGAAAATAAGATTATTGATATTACGGAAAAATTAAGTGATTTTTCTAAAACAGCATCTTTTATGATGGAATTAGATCTAATAATTTCTTCAGATACATCTGTAGCACATCTTGCAGGTGCTTTAAATATTCCTGTATGGATACCTCTTCAAAAAATACCAGACTGGAGATGGGGGAATAAAGGTGAAAATACAAAATGGTATCCAAGTGCTAAGTTATTTCGACAAAAAACAAATAGAGTTTGGAATGGTGTTTTTCAATCACTTGTGGCAAAATTTTCAAAACAATATAAAATAAAATTAAAATAATAGGCTTATTTAGT
>JADGEG010000216.1 GCA_016744485.1 Arcobacter sp.
ATACCATATAGATTGATTTGTATTTAATAACCATCTCCATTCACTATTGTATCCTAAAATAAGCCAAGTTTTAATACCAATTGCTCCACATAAATGAACTAATGATGAATCAATAGTTATAATTAAATCTAATTTTGAAACAATATTAGCCGTATCATTAAAGTTATTAATATAGTTTTTACAATCATATACATTTAAGTATTTTTTTTTATAATTTTTTATTTCTTCATTGTTATCATATTGTAAAGAATAAAAATCAAAATTTTTATTTTGAAATAATATATCAAAATATTTTAAATCAATATTTCTTTTTTTATTATCTTTATGTAAAGAACTACCTTGATAAGAAAAACCTATATTAAATTTATTATAATTTTTAACTTTAAACTTATCATTTTTAATAAATTTAATATATTGATCTTTATATAAAAATTCATTTTGATTTTTATAAAATATTCTTGGTAATTCCATAATAGAAGTAAAATAATTTATATTTTCTAACTTTTCATCATGTGAGACAATTTTTATATTTGGTAAAAAAGAAAATAATTCATGCAAATCTTTTCTAATAGCTAAATATACTTTTGTATTTTTTTGATTTAATTTTACAATATATCTTATAAATTGAATATTATCACCAAAGCCTTGTTCTTCTTGTACTAAAATAGATTTGTTTTCTAAGCTTTCACCTTGATACCATAATAATTTATATGAAGGTCTTTTTAATAAATTATTTGCTTCCCATCTAGCTTCATAATTTTTCCATCCATTTTTAAAATCACCAAATATAAGTTCACAAATACCACGAGCAAATCTTGCATTAGCATTTGTTTTATTACATTCTAAAGATTTTATATTATATAAATATGCTTCTTTGTACAAATTTAAATTTTGATAAACTAAAGCATATGAATAATAAATATCAGATTTATTATTTTTGCTAAACAATAAAGCTTGTTTTAGACAAAATATTGCATTTTTAAAATCATCTTTTTGTATTAGGGTATTTGCATAATTATAATAAATATCAGTATTTTTTTGATCATATTTTAATGCTTCTTTAAAGTAATATTCAGATTTTTCTAAATCATTTATATTTTTATAAACAATAGCTATATTAATATAAGCATTTATATATGATTTTTTTATTTTTAATGCATGTTTAAAGTTCTTGATTGATTTATCATAATTTTCTTGTATTAAATTAATCATTGCTAAGTTAAAATATATTTTTTCATTGCAAGAGTTTAGATTTAAAGCTTTAATGTAATATTCTTCTGATTTAAGGTAATTACATTTTTTGTAATATATAGTTCCTATATTAATAAAAGCTATTTCTAAATCATCTTGATTTAAATCATCTAAAATATTTAGATATAAATATTCAGGATTTTGTGTATTATTTTTTGAATATAATAAGTTTGCTTTTTGTAGTTTTTGATTCAATTTTTTCCTAAATACAAGTACTTAATAACTAATGTTAACTCATTAAGTACTTGTTACTTTTATGCAATATCTATTATAAGTTCAACACTTCCTATATTATAAGTAGTTCCATCTATAACGCTATTACTATCTCCATCATAAGTTTTACCATCGTTAGCTGTAAATTTAATACGTTCTGTTTGTGCTTGGCTTAGTCTTAATGTTAAAGAATGACCATTTGTCCAAGATGAAATCAAACTATTAGTAAACTCATGCTCTGTTGTAGTATCAGTTGTATTTAGGTTTAATCCTGTAATATCTAGTTGTTCAATATTATTAAAAGAATTACTGTGTCCAAAAGCTGTATCATTTGAAATAGCATCAGCAGTACCACTTAGTTTAATCTTATCTTCACTTCCAGCTCCGCCATCAATGATAAAATTATCAATATTTGAAAAATCTAAGCTAAATGTATCATCTCCTCCTAAACCATTAATATTTGATGGCTCATCCCCACTTAAATTTATATTATCATTTGCACTTGATAAATTAAGATTTTCAAATTCATTTAGGTTCGTAAAATCTAAATTACCTATAATAGCTATATTTTCAAAGGCTAAAGTGTCATTTCCACCAGCATCAACTATATTTGTAAATTCTTGTTTAAAATTATTAAAACTATTTAAATCATTAAAGTTAACAATATCATCACCTGATGACATATTTAACGTTTCAAAGTTTGAGACATTATTTACTAGACTTTCTGAATATATATTCTCACTTGTATTTAAATTTAAAGTGTCATTTCCAGTTCCACCATTAAGAGTATCTGTTGTATTTAGATTATTTATATCTACATTTAAAGTGTCATTTCCTGCTGCTAAGTTAGCTATATCATTTCCAGAAGATAAATTAAGGATATCATTTCCTGAACTTCCTATAATATTTACATTAGATGAACTGTCATTTATAGTAACATTTCCTAAACTACTACTAACATTTGATAAGTTAATACTTGAATCATTCGCATTAACAATTAGATTTCCATTTCCAGTTACAATTTGACTTCCTAAAATACTATCACTTACGCTCATAGTTCCACTTGAGATATTTAAAGTATCTATGTTTGTTAAATTAGATGTTAATGTTCCAGCTCCTGACCAGTCAGCATTTACAGTTAAACTTGATGCTATATTAGAAAAATTTGCATTTGGTGTAGCATCTAAATTTGTAATATTTAAAATTCCAGATCCATTTATAGTTTTTCCATTAACTTTAGATGCATCTGCATTTAGTGTTATACCTGAGTTTATACTTACATTTGAAT
>JADGEG010000217.1 GCA_016744485.1 Arcobacter sp.
CCATCAAAATTAGGTTGTATAAACGATATTTTACTATCAGTTGAAGCTTTAAAAGCTAGACAAATATCTTATAAATGTTATATAAACTTGTATGAAAACGATAATGACTTTAAAATAATATCTCAAGCTTTTTTAAAAAACTATTTTGGAAAACTAAATTTTTTAGATGAGTTTAAAATTAAATAGTTGCTATATAGATATTTATTGGTAATATAAACCTTATTTTTATCTAATTGTTATTATAATTTCAAAATGAATTTAGAAGAATTAAAAAATAAAAAAATAAAATGCCAGCAATGGAAAAATGTAAAACCATGGTGGGACAAAATCCAAGAAGTTAAAGAAACAATCATTTTAAGTGATATTAAAATTGATTTAGGTGATTGTATTAATATAGGAAAAAAAAATGATTTAAGCAATGAAGAATTTATTTTATTAAAACAATGTGCAAAAGTATTAATTCCTTGGCGAAAAGGACCTTTTAATCTCTTTGGTTTAGAAATAAACTCAGAATGGCAAAGCAATCTTAAATATAATCTTATTCGTCCTTATTTTAATTTAAAAGATAAAATAGTTGCTGATATTGGTTGTAATAATGCTTATTATATGTTTAGAATGACAGAAGATAAACCAAAAAGACTAGTAGGTTTTGACCCAGCACCTTTAGCTATGCTTCAATTTGAATTTATAAATCATTTTATAAAAGCACCTATAACTTACGAAATGTTGGGAGTTGAGCATTTAGATATTTATAATCACAAGTTTGATTTTATTTTTATGTTAGGAGTGTTATATCATAGACCTGATCCTGTTGGAACTTTAAAATCACTAGCTCGAGGTTTAAATAAAAATGGAGAGATTTTAATTGACACTTTTATGATAGAAGGCAAGGAGGAAGTGGCTTTAACACCTGATAAAACTTATTCAAAAATACCAAATATATATTTCATTCCTACAATCAATGCTTTAAAAAACTGGCTTAAAAGATCTGGTTTTTGCGATATACAAATACTTGATACAGTTTTAACAAAATCAAATGAACAAAGAAAAACTTCTTGGTCGTTTGATCAAAGTTTAGAAGATTTTTTAGACCCAAATGATAGTTCTAAAACAATAGAAGGGTATCCAGCACCTAAAAGAGTATATGTAAAAGCTAGAAAATATAAATAAGGTATATATTTCTCTATTTTTTAGATAAAATAGTAAAATATATTAAAAGGAATTATATGCCATATAGTTTAATTGCCAAATGTCCATGTTGTGATAAAACTGTAAATAATGATTTAAATAAAATTAAAAGATTATTTGGACTTAGAACAATGAAAAATGGAAATGAAATACCACAGTCATATTGTAAAGTATGCAGAAGTAAAAAATGTAGCCCTACAGATAAAAGATGTTAAAACAATAAATGAATGCTAGAGAAAATAAACTTTTCATGAAAAAATATCAGCCTTTCATTAAATGGGTAGGTGGAAAAAGGGGTTTATTAAAACAATTATTGGAAATATTTCCTAAAGAATTTAATAATTATCATGAACCATTTTTGGGAGGGGGAGCAGTATTTTTTGAGTTATATTCAAAAGGTTTATTAAAAAATAAGAAAATATATCTTTCTGATATAAATTCAGAATTAATAAATACTTATAATGTAGTTAAAAAATATCCTCATAAATTAATAAATAATCTTGAAAATTTTAAAGAAAAACATAATAAAGAGTTTTACTATAAAACTAGAGAAATTGATCGTAAAAAAGAGTTCAATAATTTAACAAAAATCCAACGAGCAACAAGATTTATATATCTTAATAAAACTTGTTTTAATGGGTTATATAGAGTAAATAAAAAAAGACAATTTAATACACCAATAGGAAGTTATAAAAATCCTAATATAGCAGATAAAGATGTAATTTTAAGTGCAAGTAAAGCATTAGAAAATGCTATTATTTCCGATAAACCATTTAATGAAGTAATTAATAATACAACTCGTAATGATTTAGTATATTTTGATCCTCCATATTATCCATTAAATGTAACATCAAGCTTTACGGCTTACAATGAAAATGCTTTTTTAGATAACAAACAAGAAGAATTATTTAAGATTTTTGAAGAATTACATAAACAAGAATGTTTTGTTTTACATAGTAATTCTGATACAGAATTTATTCATAACCTATATATTAAATACCAACAACATGCAATTTTAATGGCAAATAGAAATATAAATAGTGATATTACAAAAAGACAAAAAATAAAAGAATTACTAATTAGGAGTTTTAAAGATGAGTGAAATACAAACATGTAAACATAACAATAAAATGTCATCACAGTTGATAGAGACATTAAATTTCAATCAAGGTGGAATAGGACGGCATAAATGCGTAATTTGTGCTTATGCAAATGGTATAAAAGATGGTGAAAATAAATTATTAGATTTTGTAGAAGATGATAAAATAGAAATATGTAAACATAATAAAAAAGCAATTAGAAGTAGTATTGAGTCTATTGAAATAAATCAAAAACCAACACAAGGAAGACATAAATGTGCTATTTGTGCTTATAGTCTTGGATATGAAGTTGGTGTTGGTGATAGAGAAGATGATTTTGATGAATTTAATAATGATGAGCTACAAGATACAGAAGAAATATGGGCATCTCTAAAAACCACTTCTAAAGCAGTCTAAATAATTTCCAACTTGTTTTTTTAAATTGTATCTGATTTTTAATATCAATTTTATTACAAAT
>JADGEG010000218.1 GCA_016744485.1 Arcobacter sp.
TATGATTTAATGTATGATTTCACAACAAATGCGAATGCATACACTGTTATAACTAGTGGTGATTTTAGAGCCTATATCTCTACAGATAATAATATTACAACATATTGTGATCATTTTCATATTGCATTAAATAGTTTTGAAGACATTGAACTTCTAACAAATAATATTAAAGTTCATATAAAAGTTGATACAGGAATGCATAGGAATGGTATTTTACCTGAAGAGCTAGAAAAAACAATTTTAAAACTTTTAGAAAAGAATATAAATATAACAGGAATTTTTACTCATCATAAAAGTGCTGATAATTATTTCAGTGATGATTTTAATAAACAAAATATAGTTTTTTCTAAAGTTAAAAACGAAACAAAAAGAATATGTAAAAAATTATCTATTGACATACCTTCTTTTCACTCTAGTAATTCTTCTGCTTTATTTAGACATGAAAGCATTAATGAATCTTTCGCCAGAGTTGGTATAGCAACATATGGTTATCTTGAAAGTAATGCAAATAAGGGCTTACCTGATTTAAAACCTGTCATGTCTTTATGGACAAGTAAAATTTCATCAAGAATTCTAAAAAAAGGAGAAAGTGTTGGCTATGGAGGAATATTTACAGCAAAAGAAGATATGAATATTTCTACTTATGATATTGGTTATGGAGATGGTTTTCTAAGATTAAATGGTAACCAACATTATATGACATCTAAAGGATTTAAAGTATTAGGTCGTGTGTCTATGGATTATATTGCAATAAATAGTATAGATAAAGAAGTTTGTTTATTTGATGATGTAAAACAATTAGCCAAACTACATAATACTATAAGCTATGAAATTGTTACAACTTTAAGTAGAGATTTAAAAAAAGAAATAGTGTAAATATTTACAATTTAAGGAGATAAAATGGTTATAAGAAAACAAGTAAATGAAAGAATGAGTAGAATTGTTGAATATAATAATACAATATATTTTGCAGGTATTGTTTCAGATGATAAAACATGTGATATAAAAGGACAGGCTCAAAGAGTTTTAGAAATTGCGGAAGCTAGATTTAAAGAAGCAGGAATTTCAAAACATGATTTATTACGAGCTGAAATATTTGTAAAAGACATATATAGGGACTTCTTAAATTTTAACTTAGTTTGGGATGAATGGGTTTCCAAAGAAAATCCTCCAGCACGGGCTTGTGTTGAAGCTAATATGGCTAGTAAAGAAACTTTAGTAGAAATTATTTTTACTGCTGCAAAGAAATAATGTTATTTAAAACCTTAATGTATAGTTCATAAAAAATAAAAAGGGAGTAATTAATGAAGATATTTAAAAGTATGCTAGTTTATATAGCAATGTTATTAGTGCCAAGTTTAAGCTTTGCACAAGAGGTTTCAGGAATTGATCAAAAAGTTGATCAATTTTTTAGTAATTATTTAGGTTGGTTTGCAAGTACAATTTTTTATGGTGTAAAAATAGAAGATGGGGTGACATTTCCCTTAATTGTAGGCTGGTTATTTGTAGCAGCTATAATTTTTACATTTTACTTTGGTTTTGTTCAATTTAAGAGAATTAAATTATCTTTAGATATTGTAGCTGGAAAATTTTCAGATCCTAATTCTAAAGTAAAAGGTGAAGTTTCACATTTTCAAGCACTTTCAACTGCATTATCTGGTACTGTTGGTTTAGGAAATATTGCAGGAGTTGGTGTTGCTATAGCAATTGGAGGTCCAGGAGCAACTTTTTGGATGATTATTTGTGGTTTATTTGGAATGGCTTCAAAATTTACTGAATGTACATTAGGTGTTAAATATAGAAATGAACATGAAGATGGAACAGTATCTGGTGGCCCAATGTATTATTTAACAAAAGGATTTAAAGAAAGAGGTCATGCAAAAATTGGTAAATTCTTAGCTATTGGTTTTGCAATTATGACAATACTTGCAGCACTTGGTGCTGGAAATATGTTTCAAGGTAATCAAGCAAATGCTATGATTGTTCAAACATTTGGAATAACCCCTGGTTATGGTTGGGTTACGGGTATTATTTTAGCAATATTTGTAGGAGGAGTTATTGTAGGTGGTATGCCATCAATTGCATCAGTTACTTCAAGACTAGTTCCTGGTATGGCTTTATTATATATAGGAATGGCTCTTATTGTATTGATTACTCATTATGATCAAATAGGAAATGCATTTTCTCAAATATTTGTAGGAGCATTTACAGGTGCTGGTGTTGCTGGAGGTTTTATTGGAGCTTTAATTCAAGGTTTAAAAAGAGCAACATTTTCAAATGAAGCAGGTGTTGGATCAGCAGCAATTGCACATAGTGCAGTAAAAACTAAAGAGCCAATAACTGAGGGTTTAGTGTCTTTATTAGAACCATTTATTGATACAGTAATAATATGTACAATGACAGCTCTAGTTATTACTATTTCAGGAATGAATACAGGAGAATTAAGTGGAGTAAAATTAACAGCTGCTGCTTTTACAGAAACTTCATTTATCTTTGAATATCTTTTAGCACTTGCAGTAATAATGTTTGCCTTTTCAACAATGATATCTTGGTCATACTATGGTTTAAAATCATGGACATACCTGTTTGGAAAAACTAAAGCAACAGAACTTACTTATAAAGCAATTTTTTGTATTTTTGTAATTATAGGTGCAAGTATAAGTTTTGGTGCTGTTATAGACTTCTCTGATGCAGCATTGTTTGC
>JADGEG010000219.1 GCA_016744485.1 Arcobacter sp.
TTTGTTTTGTATAGTTTTAAAAAACTCCATAGATAAGTTGTCTTTAGAATCATAGTCAATACTTGTAGCATATATATCTAACACTTTTCTATAAAATAACTTTTCAGATGAGCGAATATCTCGAATACGAGCAAGTAATTCATCAAAATAATTATTTTTAGCTTCTTTTAGGCGCTCATCATCCATAACAAAACCTTTTATAAAATACTCTTTAAGTCTTGTTGTAGCCCACTGTCTAAATTTTGTAGCTATATGTGATTTCACCCTATACCCTACTGAGATTATCATATCGAGGTTATAATGTTCTAAATCTCTTCTTACTTCTCTTTTTCCCTCAGTTTGAACTATTAGGAAATTCCGAATAGTTGCCTCTTGGCTTAATTCATTTTCAGCACATATGTTTTTGATATGTTCGTTTATAGTGGGAACACTTACTTGAAAAAGCGTTGCGAGTTGTTTTTGGGTAAGCCAGAATGTTTCATCTTGAAGTGTAATTTGAAGTTTTATTTCTCCATCTTCACTTTGGTATATCAACATATTTGTTTCGCTCATTTTATCTCTCCCTTAAAAGCTTTATCCATAAGGCTTTTGTGTAAAGTTTCTAAATGTTCTAATTTTTTGTTTTCTTGCACTTTGATTTTTTCTATTTTTTCTACTATTGAAGCAAATTTATTTTGTAGTTCTATTGGTGGATATAACACATCAAGGTTATTTAATACTTGTAAATTGATATTCTTTTGTGCTGTTTTGGTCGCTTGTTGTTCTAATTTATTTTTATAATAACTAAATAAAGAAGATACAAATAAAGGTCTTTCAACATTAAATCCAACTACACTATCAGGAAAATAACAATCAAAATTCAATATTTTAGTATCCCCTATATTAGCAGCAATCGTAATTGCTATTGTATTTTTTAAAAACAATTTACTTTGTTTAATTCCATCTTCTGAATATGTTTGTTTGTAATTTTTAAGGTAAATACTATTTCCCTTTGTTATGTCACCTGTTTGTATAAATGGATATTTACCTCCGTATAAAAAAGGTGCATTTCTTGGTCTATGGGCAGATTTTCCTCTTGCTAATGTTCCATATTTTCCTAACTTCACAACCTCCCAGCCCATAGGATTTTTAATAGGGTCGCCAAACATTTCTATAAACTTTGATTTTAAAAACAAATCATACTTTTTTATAAGCTCTTTTTGTTTCTCTATCAATGACGAGCTAATATCAAGAACTTTTACTATCTTTTCTTGTTGTGGAAGTGGCGGGATTAAAATTTCTGTTCTTTTTAGATATTTAAAATGTCTGTTATATCCAGTATTTGGTATTGGATTATTTAAAAGAACGTAATATAAATATTTTGTGTTAGAATTATTTTCAATATTTTTTAAAACTTTTACACCATCAGCACCAATAGCAAAATCAAAATCAATATACTTCACTGCCCTCGTATGATCTCCAAATATAATAATTGGTTGATATGTATTTAAAGCTCTACTATCATTTGTATATCCCGAAATTGCTTTTTTCCCTTGGTCAATAATTGGAATATTACCAATATTAATATATTCATTAGTAGGTATTTTTTTCTTTTTTGCTGTATCGTCTTTAAATACATCTACAAATTCTTTTAAGTGCCACCCATCAGGAACATTTCCTATCATTTAATCTCAACCTTATCATCTATTATTTTTACAAGTTCTTTCATAAGTGAGCCTTGAAACATGCCTTGTATGCCCATCTTATGAAACTTGGTAAATGGGTTTTGTGTTAAATCGTATCTGTCTATATTGTGTTTCTCTTCTACATAGTGCTTTATAGTTTTTATGAAATCTATTTGATTTGAAGTTAGTTTATGTTTTGATAAAAAGTCATCTAAAAGATGTGGGAGTTTATACTCTTTTTTGTTAATAATAGCTTTGAAAACATCAACAATGTCGTTTGATTTGCACTCAAACATTTCGCTTAGTTTTTCTACCTCTATGTTCTCTTTTAAAAGTTCATCTTTTAGAGCATCTATATCTTTACTGCTAAGAGGTATTCCAACAAAAAGTTTAGCAAGAGTATCACTCTTACATGTAAGCTCTTGCAAGACTTTTAAAATATGCTCTTCATAAGCTTTAAGCTCTACACTAACGTGACTTATGCTTATGTTTGTTTTACTTTTTATGGCATCTTTTAAGTCAAAATGATACTCTTTAGCATCTTCTGCTTTTGATTTATACACCATAAGAGGAGCCAATACATTTGTAGCTGCATTAAGCTCAACAAAACTAAGCTCCAACCAAAAAACACCCTCACTAGCCGTGTCTATTAACTCTTCATTATTCTTTACATGTAAAATAGTTTTTTGAAGTCTTAGTACATCATTTACTACTTTTTCTATTGATTTTTGAAGCTTATCATCATCTTGTATGACTTTTGCAGTTTGTAGCTTTTTGGTAAGTAATCTAAATCTAAGTTCACTATAATTAGTGACCATTACTCTATCAAACAACTCAGATATAACGGAAAGTTGTGAAAGATTACCATCAAAATCATCAACAAAAGGCTGAAGTTTTTCTACATGTAACTTCACAAAGTAGTCATCTCTTGGTATGCTTTTTATCTGCTCTTTTAGTTCTGCTTTTATTATCTTTGCATCGTCTACATGTAAAGACTTTAACAGCTCTATATTTTGCTCAAAAATCTGCCTATGA
>JADGEG010000220.1 GCA_016744485.1 Arcobacter sp.
TTGTAATAAAATTGATATTAAAAATCAGATACAATTTAAAAAAACAAGTTGGAAATTATTTAGACTGCTTTAGAAGTGGTTTTTAGAGATGCCCTATATATAGTTTGCACTTAGTTTGAAACCAAAGCTTCCAAGTATACTAAGTATATTTTAAATACTTATAAAAATATACTTTTAAAGATTTATTTAATTACTTTGTGTTAATATCTCAGATATTGACCAAGGAGAGATAAGTGAGACAAATAATAAGCTATAACAAATCTTTAGAAATTTTAGAACAAGTAAGTTTTAAAAATAATCTTTTTGAAAAAGTATTTATAAGTGATTCTATTAATAGAATTATTGCTACAGATATTAAAGCAAATCACAATAGTCCAGAATTTCCAACCTCTTCTATGGATGGATATGCTATACGATTTAAAGATCAAGATAAAGATTTTATTGATATTATTGATATTAATCCAGCTGGGAGTATTGTTAAATCTAAAGTTAGCAAAAATGTTTGTATAAAAACATTCACAGGTTCATTAATGCCACAAGGAGCTGATAGCTTAATTCCTATTGAAAATGTAGAAGTAATTGGTAATAAGATAAAAATAATCAAAAAAGTACCTTGTTTCTTTGCTGTAAGAAGTATCGGTGAAAACTATAAAAAAGATGAAATTTTAATTAAAAAAAATACTTGCATATCTTTTGTAGAAATTGGTGTTTTAGCATCTCTAAATATATCACAAATAAAAGTTAAAATAAATCCAATAGTAGCAATTGCAAGTACAGGAAGTGAAATTCTTGATCTTGGTGAAGAACAAACAAATAATTCACAAATAAGAAGTTCAAATCATCTTACTATTGAAGCTTTATGTAAAATACATGGTGCATCAACTTTGCAATTAGGAATTATCAAAGATAATATTAACTCTATTACAAAAATGATTGAAAATGCTTTAAATAAAGCTGATATTATTGTTACTACAGGAGGTGTTTCTGTTGGAGATTATGATTTTGTACAAGATGTTATAAAAGATAAATTAAAAGCTAAAGTTTTATTTCACGGTGTAAATATAAAACCAGGAATGCATATATTAATTGCTTTAAAAGATGAAAAATTAATTATCGCACTTCCTGGTTTTGCTTATTCTTCAAGTGTATGTGCAATACTATATGTAATACCGATGATATATAAATTTAGAAACTCAAAAGAAAAACTAAAAATTGTCAAAGCTATAAGTAATGAAGATTTTCCAAAACATTTTAATAAAACTATTTTTACAGCATGCAATATATCGTATAAAAAAGGACAATATTATATAAATTTTGATAAGAAAAAACAAGGTACAAGTGCAATTTTAACTAATATGTTAGAAAATTCAGCCTTACTAATACAAGAAGAAAATTCACAAAGTATTAAAGTTGGTGATTTAGTTGATGTTATTTTATTAAAATAGTCCTTTTAACTTTAAATTTTTATTTTATCTCACTATAATAATTAACTAAAGGAATATAAAATGTATGTAGTAATATTTGAAGTTCAAATTAGCCAAGAAAAACAAGAAGAATATTTAGAAGTGGCTCGTATGCTTAAAAAACAGCTTTTAAATGCCAAAGGTTTTATATCAATTGAAAGATTTTCATCACTTGTTAATGAAGAAAAGATTGTATCACTTTCATTTTGGGAAACTCAAGAATCAATAAAAAACTGGAAAAATGTTTTCGATCATAGATATGCACAAGAAAAAGGAAGAAGTTCAGTTTTTAAAGACTATAGAATAAGAATAGCTAAAGTTCAAAGAGACTATAGTATGGAAAGTAGTGATTTTAAACAAGTAACACAAACTTAAAATATAATAAAAAGGTTAAATATTAGAATGAATGACACTATACATCTAAATGCAAATACAGAGTTTGAAACAAAATTAATACAAGAACGGTTTAATGTTAATGTAGCATTTTATATACATTTAAAACAATTTGAACTTCATACAAGAAAAGAATTAAAAGAAAAAATTGAAGAAGTTTTTTTCTTTTCAAAAAGTATTGAATGGAAATTTGATAGTTTTGGTATAGAAAAACAAGGATCAAGAGAAAAAGACATTATTGCTTATTTTATTTTTAGAACTTGTAATATAAAAAAGCTTCAAAAACTTTTTAAACAAGAATTTAACTCTTATGATAATGCTATTAAAATCACATGCTCAGTGGCTAAATATGAAAAAATTGAAGAAAGTTTTTTTGAATTAGAAGTATAAATTAAGTTTTTATGAAAACATGGAACGAAGTATTAAATTACGAAAAAGAAAAAGATTATTATAAAGTTTTACAAAAAAACCTTAAAATAAAGTCTTTACAAGCAAGAGTTTTCCCACCAGAAGATAAAATGTTTGATGCTTTTATTTATACTCCCTTAGATAAATTAAAAGTCGTTATTTTAGGTCAAGATCCTTATCATAAGTTTGAACAAGCAGATGGATTGTCTTTTTCAACTCCTATACATATAAAAAATCCTCCATCAATGTTAAATATTCTAAAAGAAATCAAATCAGATTTAAATAAACAATCAAGTTGTATAAAAGGTGATTTACATTCTTGGGCAAAAGATGGAGTATTGTTATTAAATACTATTTTAAGTGTGCAAGAAGGAAAAGCAAAATCACACCATAATATTGGTTGGAAAACTTTTACAAATAATATTATTAAATAT
>JADGEG010000050.1 GCA_016744485.1 Arcobacter sp.
ATATCAAGGTGAAGAAGAAACAAATGATGATATTACATTAATAGCATTTAAGGTATGAAATTAACTTATAATAACTTATTTTAAATAGTAGTACTATTCGTTTTGAACAAATGCTAAGCTTTTTTTAGATAATATAAAGCCAATTTTTATACTAAAGGTATTATTAGATGGAGAACCTTTTCGAAAATCAAGACATTGTTGATATTAATATTGAAAACTCAGTACAGGCCTCATATTTAGATTATTCAATGAGTGTTATTATTGGTCGAGCATTACCTGATGCTAAAGATGGATTAAAACCAGTACATAGAAGAATTTTATATGCTATGCATGATTTGAATTTAAGTTCAAAAGTTGCATATAAAAAATCTGCAAGAATTGTGGGTGATGTTATTGGTAAATATCATCCTCACGGGGATACTTCTGTTTATGATGCGTTAGTGCGTATGGCTCAAGATTTTTCAATGAGAGCACCTTTAATAGATGGTCAAGGAAATTTTGGTTCAGTTGATGGAGATAATGCAGCGGCCATGAGATATACAGAAGCTAGAATGACAAAGATTTCTGAAGATATCTTAAAAGATATTGATAAAGATACTGTAAATTTTGTAGCAAACTATGATGATACTATAAAAGAACCATCTGTTATGCCTACAAGACTACCTACTTTACTTATGAATGGTTCTGAGGGTATCGCTGTTGGAATGGCTACAAAAATACCACCACATAATTTAGCTGAGTTATTAGATGCTATTTTATATAGTATTGATAATCCAAATGTTACAGCTGATGAATTAATGCAATTTATAAAAGGTCCAGATTTCCCAACAGGTGGAACTATATTTGGGCGTCGTGGAATTATAGATGCTTATAATACAGGACGTGGTCGTGTTAAAATTAGAGCAAAACATCATATAGAAACTAAGGGTAAAAAAGAAGTAATAGTTCTTGATGAACTTCCTTATCAAGTAAATAAATCACGCTTAATTGAACAAATTGCAAATTTAGCAAAAGATAAAACTATTGAAGGTATTTCAGAAGTTAGAGATGAATCAGATAGAGATGGTATTAGAGTTGTAATTGAACTTAAAAAAGACACTATGGGTGAAATTGTACTAAACAATTTATATAAATCAACTCCATTAGAAACTACTTTTGGAATTATTATGCTAGCTGTTCATAATAAAGAACCAAAAATATTTAAACTTCCAGAATTATTAAATGTATTTTTATCTCATAGAAAAACAGTCATTATAAGAAGAACTTTATTTGATTTAGAAAAAGCAAAAGCTAGAGCTCATGTATTAGAAGGTCTTAAAATTGCTTTAGATAATATTGACGAAGTAGTTAAAATTATTAGAGCATCTACAAATGATGCAAATGCAAGAGAAAAACTACAAGAAAGGTTTGAACTTTCACAAATTCAATCTCAAGCTATCTTAGATATGAGATTAGGAAGATTAACAGGTCTTCAAAGAGATAAACTAGAAGCTGAATATCAAGAATTATTAACTTTAATTGCCCAACTTGAAGCTATTTTAAAATCTGAAGATAAATTAAATGAGATTATAAAAGAAGAATTATTAGAAATAAAAGAAAAATATTCAACTCCAAGAAAAACTAAAATTGAAGATTCGTATGAAGAGATTGATATTGAAGATTTAATTCCAAATGAGCCTATGGTAGTAACCATTACTCATAATGGTTATGTAAAAAGAGTTCCAATTAAACTATATGAAAAACAAAGACGAGGTGGTAAAGGTAAAGTTGCAGTTACTACTCATGATGATGATTTTATAGAAAGATTTTTTGTATCAAATACTCATGATACATTGATGTTTGTTACAAATATGGGACAACTATATTGGTTAAAAGTGTATAGAATTCCTGAAGGTAGTAGAATTGCAAAAGGTAAAGCAGTAGTTAATCTAATAAACCTAAGACCTGATGAAAAAATTATGGAAATTATTCCAACAAGTGATTTTGATGAAAGTAAATCCTTAGCATTTTTTACTAAAAATGGTATTGTCAAACGAACATCGTTATCAGACTTTTCAAATATTAGAGCAAATGGAGTAAGAGCTATTGTTTTAGATGAACTTGATGAAATAGTAACTGCAAAAATTACAGATGCTTCATCAAAATTTTTAATGATTTTTACTTATTTGGGTCAATGTATTAGATTTGATATTAATAAAACACGAGATCAAGGTAGAACTACAAGGGGTGTACGAGGTATAAAATTTAAACGAGATTTAGATTTTGTTGTAGATGCTGATGTTATTAAAAATGAAGAACAAGAGTTATTATGTGTATCTGAAAAAGGTATAGGAAAAAGAACAACAGTTCAAGAATATAGATTAACAAATAGAGCAGGTTCTGGTGTTATATCTATGAAATTATCTAATAAAACTGGTAATGTTATAGGAGAAGTTTTAGTTGATGAGACACAAGATCTTATGATATTAACTTCTATTGGTAAAATGATTAGAGTTGATATGCAAAGTATTAGAAAAGCAGGAAGAAATACATCTGGTGTTATTATTGTAAATGCTGAAAAAGGTGATAAAGTTGTATCTATTGCAAAATGTCCAAAAGAAGATGAAGAAATAGAATTAGATGACAATGGTAATGTAATAATTAGAAATGCAAATGGAGATATCATTAGTACACCTAGTGATGAATTTAAAAATAATGATAATACTACTAAAGATAAAGAAATAAAATCTTTAATTGATGATATACAAAAAGATAAGGAATAAATAAAAATGAGAAAATTTAATGTAGCCGTTGTAGGTGCAACTGGTGCAGTTGGAGAAGAACTTTTTAGAGTAATGGAAGATTATGATTTTCCAGTTAATAATATAGTGCCACTTGCAAGTGCAAGAAGTATTGGCAATAAAATTAATTATAAAAATAAAGAATATTCAGTGTTAGAGTTAACTCATACTTGTTTTGAAGAAAATGAAGTAGATATTGCATTTTTTAGTGCTGGTGGAAATATATCAGAAAAGTTTGCTAAATATGCAGTTGAAGCAGGTGCTCTTGTTATTGATAATACAAGTCATTTTAGAATGCAAAAAAATGTTCCTTTAGTTGTACCTGAAGTAAACCCAAATGATATTTTAGGATGGAAAAGAACAGGAATAATTGCTAATCCTAATTGTTCAACTATTCAAATGGTTTTAAGCTTAAAGCCACTTGATGACTTATATGGCATTAAAAGAGTAGATGTAGCAACTTATCAAGCAGTTTCAGGAGCTGGAAAAGCAGGTATGGAAGAATTAGTTAACCAAATGCAAGATTTTTTTGCTTTTAAATTAAGCGATAGTAAAAAAGAACAATTTGCTCATCAAATAGCATTAAATGTGATACCACAAGTTGATATAGCACAAGATAATTCTTTTACTAAAGAAGAAATGAAAATGATTAACGAAACTCAAAAAATTCTGCACAAAGACATAGCAATAGCTGCAACTTGTGTAAGAGTACCTGTTTTAAGAAGTCATAGTGAAGCTATTACTATTACATTTAATGAAGATATTGATATTGATATAAATGAAGTTAAAAATGTATTAGAAGAATTTGAAAATATAGAAGTAATAGATGATTTAAAAAACAATTTTTATCCAATGCCTATTATTTCAACTGATACAGACATCACTTATGTTGGAAGACTAAGAAAAGATTTGTATTCAAACAATATCTTACATTATTTTAATGTAGCTGATCAAGTAAGAGTAGGGGCTGCAACAAATTCAGTTCGTATTGCTTTAAAATGGATTGAATTAGAAAACGATTAAAATGCTTGAAAAACTTTTTGAAAAAACTATGTGGAATACTAGACTTTTTGTTTTACTTCCCGTAATATTTGGTTTAATTGGAGCAATTATACTTTTTATTATTGCTTCAGTTGATATTTTTGAAGTTTTAAAATATACAATAAATGTATATATAAATTCACTTCATCCTAAAAATTTTCATGAAATAGTAGTTAGTAAAATTATTGGAGCAGTTGATTTATATTTAATTGCTGTTGTAATGCTAATTTTTGCTTTTGGTTTATATGAACTTTTTATTTCAAAAATAGATGAAGCTAAAAATGAACAAGATCTTGGAATTTTAGCTATTAAAACTCTTGATCAATTAAAAGATAAAATAGCAAAAGTTATTGTGATGGTATTAATTGTAAGCTTTTTTCAAAAAGTTTTACATACAAACTATGATGGAGCTTTAGATATGTTGTATTTTGCTGTTTCTATTGCTCTATTAGCTGTTGGACTTTTCTTTTTAGGAAAAGTTGGAAAACACTAATTAAAAATTAAAAGGTAAAAAATGTCAAAAATATTTGTAGATGCTTGTTTTGGTAAAGAAACTTCTTATACTCCTGTTTGGATGATGAGACAAGCAGGAAGATATCTTCCAGAATATATGAAAGTAAGAGAAGAAGCTGGAAATTTTTTAAATCTTTGCCATAATCCTAAAAAAGCTTGTGAAGTAACACTACAACCTGTGGATATAGTTGGAGTTGATGCAGCTATTTTATTTTCAGATATTTTAGTAATTCCAAATGAAATGGGAATGCACTTAGAATTTATCAAAGGTGAAGGACCTAATTTTAAAAATCCTATTCTAAATCAAACTGATTTAGATAATTTAATAGAAGGTGAAAAGGCAGCTAATAAATTAACTTATGTTTATGAAGCTATTAAGTTAACTAGAGCTAAATTATCTCAAGATAAAGCACTTATAGGCTTTACAGGATCTCCTTGGACACTTGCTACGTATATGATTGAAGGAAAAGGTACTAAAACATATAATATTTGCAAAAAAATGATGTATTCTAATCCTTCATTATTGCATAATATTTTAAAAAAAGTTACTAATACTATTAAAATATATATGGAAAAACAAATTCAAGCAGGTATTGATGTAGTTCAAATATTTGATTCTTGGGCAGCAGCAATTGAACCAGGAATGTATGATGAATTTTCTTGGTCTTATATGGTAGAAATTGCAGATTTTATAAAAGAAAAATACCCACATATTCCTATTATTATGTTTCCAAAAGGAATTCCAGCATTTTTAGATAAAGTGTATGGTAATTTTGATGTTTTTGGAGTAGACTGGTCAATTCCTATGAGCTTAGCTAAAGAAAAATTAGGTACTAAATATGTATTACAAGGTAATATGGAACCTTGTAGATTATATTCAAAAGAAGCAACTAGTAAATGTGTTGAAAAAATACAAGAAACTATGCAAGGTAAAAGACATATTTTTAATTTAGGACATGGTATTTTACCTGATGTTCCAGTGCAAAATGCAATTCATTTTATAAATGAATGTAAAAGAGTAAGTAGAAAATAAACAAAAGTATGTATTCATATTTAAAAAATAATAACTTAAATTTTATAAAAAATAACTCTAAGGGAAATACTTTAAAAGATGGTATTTTTATCAATCTTTATGGTCAATCTGGAATAAGTAGTGTTTTTGATATTTTAAAATGGAAACTTAGAAAAAATAAATATAAAACTATAAAAAAAAATGATAAATATAAAATGAAAATTATTAAAAATACTATGCTTGTAAATAAAAAAGAAGATTATATATCTTGGTTAGGTCATGCATCTTTTCTTATACAAATAAATGGCAAAAAAATATTAACAGATCCTTGTCTTTTTGCACCTCCTTTTATTAAAAGGTTAACAAGGCTACCTTGTAATATAGAAGATATAAAACCTGATTATCTTCTTATTAGTCATGGTCATTATGATCACTTGGATAAAAAAAGTATTAAATATTTTAATAAAAGTACAGCTTTAATTCCGTTAAAAATGGGTAAACTTGTAAAAAAGTTTAATAAAACAATTAATATCCAAGAAGCAGCTTGGTATCAAAAATATAATATAAATGAAGAGTTTGAAATATTTTTTTTACCTGCACATCATTGGCATAAAAGAACATTAAAAGATCAAGATAAAACTTTATGGGGAAGTTTTTTAATAAAAACTAAAACTAAAACTATTTATTTCGCAGGAGATAGTGGATATTCTAAGCATTTTAAAGATATAGGTAATATGTTTGATATTGATATAGCTCTTCTACCTATAGGAGCATATGAACCAAGATGGTTTATGAAGTCAAGTCATATTAATCCACAAGAAGCACTAAAAGCATATAAAGACTTAAATGCTAAAGAATTTATTCCTATGCATTTTGGTACTTTTGACCTTTCAGATGAGCCTATCAGTGAGCCTCCAAAGCTTTTGAAAAAAATAAAAAAAGACGAAAATATTAAGTTTTTAGATATTGGTGAAGAATTTATTTTAGATTAAATCTTTCATTTATTCCTTAAAAGGAATACCAGAACAACAACTTTCTTGCAATTCATTTAAGACAGCTTGCAGTACATCAAAATTTGCAATACAGTTTAAAATTCGTCCTTCTCTTTTTTGACTAATTAAACCCACATTTGACAATTTTGTTAAATGATGAGAAAGAGTTGAAGCAGGTATTTGTAAGTAATCTTGAATTTCACCTACACGAATTCCCTTCCGTCCTACTTTAATTAAAAACATATATATTTTCAATCTTGTAATATTTCCAAGTTCTGCTAAATATTTTGCTAAATTTTCTTCTGTCATATTATACTTTCATTATGTGATTTTATATTCTAACTAAAATATTACTAATTTAACAAATAAGCACAATTATTTAAAAAAATATATTAATTAAATATCCACATCCAATTGCCATTAAAAATACACTTGCTAAAAAAAATACAATTAACTGCCAGTGAAATATTCTTTTTAATAAAATCACTTCAGGAATACTAGCACCAGTTGCTCCTATTGTTAAAGATATAAGTGCTCCCATACTAAGACCTGAATTTAATAACTCAGGTGCAATTCCTATCATAGTCGTAGCTCTCATATATAAAGGAATACCTAAGACTGCTGAAAAAGGAACTGCAAAAATATTATCTTTATTTGCATATTCTAATATAATATTTTTAGGTATAAAACCATGAATAACTGCTCCAATTGCAATACCAATTGCGAAATAAGGAATAAAAGATACAAATTGTTTAAAAGTTTTTTTCATAATTGAAATCATTATTTCTTTTTTTGATTGTTTGATTTTTTGATTTTTATTTATACTTATAAAATTGTTTTTTGTGTTTATTTGTAATTTATTTTGTTTAATATTGTTTATAGTAAATTTAGCTTTGTTATTACAGCATGTATCAAAAATTACATCAGGTTTTACAAAACATTCAAAATTATATTTTTCTAAAATATACCCTGCAAGTAATGATGAACTAATAGCTATTAAAGCATAAAATAAGGTTATTTGTAAATTAAAAGTTACAAGCAATAAAGCTATCATCATAGGATTTAATATAGGAGAGGTGAATAAAAAAGTCATTACTGGACCAAAACTAGCTCTTGCTTTTAATAATCCAATAGTAAAAGGAATAGTTGAACAAGTACAAAATGGAGATAAACTTCCCAAAAGACTTGCAGTTAAATATCCTTTCTTTTTTGAAGATAACAATCTTTTTATTTTATTTGGATTAATATAATAATTCATTAATTCAACAAAAAAACTAATTAATAAAAACAAGATACTTAATTCAATAAATACAAATACAAAGAAACTTATTGTTTCTTCTAATTTTTCACTAAAGTTCATGTTAATCCTTTAATTCTATATTTCTAGAATTATAGAATTATATACCTTAAACTTTTCTTAAAATAATATATATTTTATTCTCCAATAAGCACAGAAGCATAACCAACAACATTTTTATCATCTTTTGTATTATCGTAACTTGTACAATAATGTAAAAAATTAGTACTTAAATTGTATTTAATAGATGATTTAATAATAGCTTTAACACCTGTCAGTCCACAAGCTTCACAACCTTTATCAAAAAGGGTTAAATCTTTTTTGATAATAGCATTTAAACAAATATTATCAAGTTTATTTGCTTTTTTTAAATTATAAAAATGACTTAAATCTGTACTTATTACTATAAAATTATTTTTATCTTGTAACAAATCATCAATTAATGTGCTTAATTTTTCATAAGACATTTTTCCATAAACAAGCTCAACTATTAAAGAATCATTAAAGTATTTTTTTATAAAAGGAGCTTGTGTTTCTGTTGAGTGTTCCTTATGGGCTTCTTTTGTAAAATTTACAAAATCATATTTATTTTTTAAAGCATACGAATAAGAAAGATCTATTTTTATTTTTCCTAAAGGAGTTTCATAATTATTATATAAAGCAATTGAAGCATTTTCTAAATATACTTTATGAGATGGACCTATAACTATAATACGTTTAAATTTAGCCATTTGAGAAGAAAGATTATAAGCTAAGTTTGCTGTAAATCCACTATAAATATATCCTGCATGTGGTGATATTATAGCTCTTGGTTTTATATTTATTTTTTTTGTAGAAAAAGATTTATTAAAATGTTCGATATATCTTAAAAGTTCCATTTTTTCTTTTGGATAGAAACTTCCACTAAATGACGACTGTCTTATATTTTCTTCAAATATACCATCAAGTTTTTCCTTACAATTTGAACAGAAACCATTGATGGTATTATTTTCTAAAGTGTTAAAATATTGTCTTTTGATTAAAATATTTTTACATTTTTTACATTTTGTATTGTTATTATAACCAGCATTTCCTATATATACATAGTTTAGTCCCATATTTTTACCAATGTCTAATGCCATTTCTAAAGTTTGAAGTGAAGTTCTAGGTAAATCTAGTTCTTTATAATCTGGATGAAAAGCACTTAAATGCCAAGGGATATTATCTCCTAATTCTTCTTTTATAAATCTAGCAATTTTACTTAGTTCTTCTCTTGTATCATTTTTTGTAGGAACTATTAATGTAGTTATTTCTAAATGTATTTTATTTTTGACAAATGCTTTTAAGTTTTCTAAAACTTTACCTAAACTACCACCTAATTTTTTATAATATTTATCATCAAAACATTTTAGATCAACATTTATTGCATCAATAATACCTTTCATATCTTCTATAACTTCTTTTGATTCAAAACCATTAGATACAAAAACACTTTTTATACCATATTTTTTAGCCTCAAGTGCTATATTTCTTGCATAAGGATAAAAAATTGTAGGTTCATTGTATGTATAAGAAATAGACAAGCATTTGTTTTTTACAGCTTGTAAAACTACATTTTTAGGGCTTGTATATTTTTCTTTATTTATTTTTTTTTCTTGTGAGATACCCCAATTTTGACAAAAAGAACATTTAAAATTACACCCAACTGTTCCTAAAGATAAAGATTTACTTTGTGGCAAAAAATGATAAAGAGGTTTTTTTTCAATTGGATCTATATTAAAAGCACTAATGTATCCATAAGCTAAACACTCTACTTTATTGCCAGTATTTTTATTAACTCCACAAAGTCCAATTTGATTTGTATCTAACTCACAATAATGATTACAAAGTGTACATACAAATTTATCATCTTTTTTTTTATAAAAACTTGTCACGATTGAATCCTTAAGTTTTACTCTTTAACTTTTAATGCTTCATAAGTATATATATTAGGAGTTCCATCTAAAATAGCTGAGTCTAATTTTGCTTTTGTACATAAAGATTTTATAAAATCTTCAAATACTGGTATTTGCTCCCAAACTTGGGGTAAATATGTAGCATTTGAATTATTATGTTGTAATATAACCCCGTGTTTATTTGGAATTAATTTTTCTTTTAAATCAGCCATATTTTTATACTCAAGTTTTTTAAAAGGTGTTAATATAGAAACTTCTATTTTCATTTTTATATATTCTTCATAAGTTAAGGCTTTAAATCTAGGATCTTTAAAAGCTGCTAGTTTTGCATTATCAAAAACATCATCGTAAAGTGTTTTTTTAGCTTGAAGTGTTCCTATACAACCTCTTAATTTATCATCTATTGTTAATGTTACAAAACTTGCACTAGTTTTACTTAAATCTTTAAAATTTATTAAATAAAATTCTTTATTTAATAATAAAGAATTATCAAAACTTGTTAAAATACTTTTTCTTGCAATATCAAGTAATATTCGTAAATCCATCTTTCTACCTTATTATTTTTTTAATAAATTCTATAAATTTATTAGAACTATTAACACAAGAACAAACTTGATAATCAATAATACCTAAATTATTTGCTATTTCTTTGTATTCTATATCTAATTCAAAATAGGTTTCTGCATTATCAATGATAAAAGAAATAGGATAAATTAATACTTTTTTATTTTTAAATTTTTTAAGCATTTTTTCTAAAGATGGTTCTAGCCATCTTAAAGGACCTATTTTGGATTGGTATGCTAAATTTATAGACATAAATTTCATATTCTTATCTTCTAGTTTTTTACTTAATATTTCTACATGAGAATTAATTTGTTTTTCATATGGATCACCTTTATTTATTATTTTTTGTGGTAAACCATGGGCTGAAAAAACTAAATTATATTCTTTAAAATCTAAATTTTTATTTTTTATTTGTTCTATTAAGGCATCATTAAAAATTGAATTTTCATAAAATTCTTTAATTATTTTTATATTAAATTCTTTTTTAGATACTTTAAAAAAATCTTCAATAGATGATTTAGTAGTAGTTGTAGAATATTGTGGATATAAAGGAAGTAAAACAATATCTTTGATACCCTTGTCTTTTAATGTTTTAATACATTCATTTGCAAATGGAGGTGTATATCTCATAACTTGATCGATATAAATATCTTCAAAGTTATCTTCAAGTTTTTTTACTAACTTTTGTGTTAAATCATTAATTGGTGATTGATTATTTATTTGTTTATAATTCTCCCATGCAAAATCTAATCTTTTATAAACTATAAAAGAAGATATTAAATATCTTATAAATTTACTTTTAATTGTTAAGATATTTTCATCTTGAAACATATTTGATAGAAACATTTTTAATTCATCTTTATTTCTAGCTCCACCCATATTTAATAAAACCAGTGCTTTTTTATATTTTTTATTCATTTATATTTTCCAAATTTATAATGTTATTACTAGAGTATTTTGCTAAGTTCATATCATGAGTTATTAAAACAATAGCACATTTATCTAAGTGTTTAATAAGCAAAGTCATAACTTCATAAGCAACTATATTATCTAATGCTGAAGTTGGTTCATCAACTAAAAGTAGTTTTGGTTTCATTAGTAAAGATCTTAATATTGAACAACGCTGAATCTCCCCGCCACTTAATTCAAAAACTTTTTTATATAATAAATATATGTTTAAATTTAACTCTTTACAATACTGCTTGATGTCTTTTTTAAAATCATCATTGTTATAATCTACTACATCTTTTATTTGATTTAATATTGAATAGGAGGGATGAAAAGAACTATAAGGATCTTGAAATATCAAACTAAGACTTGATGATACAATTGTTCCACTATTTGCTTTTAAATTCTTAGAAATAAGCTCAAATAATGTACTCTTACCACTACCACTTGAACCAACAATACAAGCTAATTCACCTATTTTTAATTTTAAATTAAAATTTTTATAAAGAGTTTGTTCTTTTGTATATGAAAAAGATAGATTATTAATACTTAATACATAGTTTTCGGACATTATTATTCTTTTTTATATTAACTATATAAAAAAAATACTTTAAAACTACCCAATTTACAC
>JADGEG010000051.1 GCA_016744485.1 Arcobacter sp.
CTTAAATCTTTTACTTGATATAACAAGCTTCCAGTATTTACATAATCTCCTGTTTTAACATTTATTTTATAAATATAATTTTCTTTTTCAAATAATTCTTTATTTTTTATATTATTTTTAAGTTTAGCAATTTTAATTAAAATATCAGATTTATTAATTTGTAGATTAATAACTTTCAATTTTTGTCTATCTTTATCAAACTTAGGTTTTGAGCTTAATTTCAATAATCTTTTATAGTTATCATCTTCAATACTAATCATTTCATTTATTGCTTTTAATTTAATAAAAGATTGTTCTAAATCAATTTTATCTGTGTATGAATCAATTTGAATAATAATTGAATTATTTGCTTTTTTACCTTCAAGTATATTATTTGAATAAACAACTTTTCCACTTACTGCTGATTTTATAAAATAAGTATTAAGAGCTTCTAATTTTGCATAATGATATTTTGCAAATAGTGAGTTTACAAAAATTAATATTAATAAGATTTTATTCATATATTCCCTTTAAAGTCCTAATTCTTTAGCTAATAGTATTAATTCTTTTTTAATACTTTTTATATCTTCGTTTGTTTTTAAGTTTTCTAATTTAAAAATCAAATCATCTAATTTTGAATCTTTTTTTATATAAGGAATAAGTATGTTTATTAATTCATTTTTTGTTTTTGATTTTTTTAATAAAACTACTAATGTTAAAGTTTCTTGCTTTTTTATTTTTTGTATATGTTTTATATAAAAATATAAAACAATCATTAATAAAGTAAATATTGTACCACAAATAAAATATAAAAACTTATCAATAAAGCTTACTTCTTGTTTTTTTATAATTTCTTTAACTCTTACTATGTTCTTTTCTTGTTTTTTTTCTAATTCTACTTTTTTTATTTTTTTATTTTTCACATTAATTTTAAATTCTTTTGTACTTATACTAATAATTTTATTATTAGTTTTATCAAAATATTTTAAAGTTATTTTTGGAATTATAAGTGAAGAATTTGGAATAATAGAAAAATTCTTTACATATTCTCCTTGGTGTATATTATTTTTATATGAAGTTGTAATTTTAGCTTTATTGTCATATATACTTGCATCTTTTATATCTAGTTTTATATCTTTTATATCTTCAAAATTTCCTTGACCTTTGATTATAAGTTTATAAGAAACTGCTTCACCTTGATTGATTTTGTTTTTATTGATACTTGCATTTATATTAAACTTACCAATTAGATGAATATTTTTAGGTAAAGGTTTTACATAAAATTTTAAAGAATTTGAATATATATATTTATTTTTTGTTGATTGAAATAAAGATGAATATGAGTTAACAGTATTATCTATCATTTGAACAGCTATTTTTAAAGGTTTAATACTTAAAACTCCAGCTTTTTGTGGAAATAATAAAAATTCTAACTCTTGTATTATATAGTCATTGTCTTCATATCTCTTTGATTGTTTATTTGTTTTTCTATTCCAAAAATCTTTAAAGTCAGGTTTTATAAATGAAAGGTCTGTGATTTGTAAATTTTTATTATATTTGAAAATTAATTTAATATTGGTACTTTGACCTACATAAAGATTTTTATTTTTAGATATTAAACTTAAATCAAAATCTTTTGATATAGTTTTATTTATTTTTTTTAATTTAATCAATTTTTTTTGTGTATAAAAAATTTCTCCATCAATTATAAATTTCAATTTAGGAATTAATACATTAGAGTTTGCAATTATTTTAAAAGTATTCTTTATGCTAGATGTATAATTTCCATTAATAATATTTGTAGATTGAGAGCTTCCAATATTTTGTACTAAATGACCTTGTATTTGTGTAATCTTAGGAAATTCAATTTTTTTACCACTTGCAGTTATAGAAAAAACTATAGCTTCATCATTTGTAAAACTATTTGGTGCACTTAATTTAACATTTGCAAACATGTTTAAATTTAAAAAAAACAATATACTTAATAATATAAATACTCTAATCAAAATTCTAAAGTCCCTTCAATTGAAAAATTTGCTTTTGAATCAAGTTCTGCATGAGATAAAACTGATACTTGCAAGCCAAATTTTTCATAAATTTCTGAAATTCTTTTTCTTAGTATAGGATCAACTACCATAGCTATTTTAGAAAAACCTTTTAGCTCAACTTCTTCAAGTAAAGTTTTTGTTTTTGTAACTAAATTATTAATTTCTGCTATTGATATCATTAATTGAGAAACACCGTGTTGTTCTTGTAGTTTTCCAATAAATTGTTGCTCAAGTTCGGGTTTTATTGTAATAATATGTAAAGTATCATCTTTATCTTTAAACTTACTTGTAATTAATCTAAATAATTTACTTCTTACATGTTCTAATAGAACATCAGGAGCTTTTGTAAACTCTGCTATATCAGCAATAGCTTCAATAATACTTAACATATCTACAATAGGAATTTTTTCATGAAGTAAGTCTTTACAAACCTTTAGTAAAATACCATAAGAAGTTACTTTCATAGCTTCTTCTACAACTATTGGAAAATCTTTTTTAAGTCCATCAACTATTGAAACTATATCTTGTCTAGTTATGATATCTTCAGCATATTTTTTAATAATTTCAGCAATATGAGTTGATATAATCGTAGGAGCATCAACAACAGTAAAACCTTTCATTAAAGCTTCTTCTTTTAAACTATCATCAATCCAAGTTGCATCAAGATTAAAAACAGGCTCTTTTACTTTTAAACCTTCAAGTTTTGCACTGGAAACGCCCCCCATTGCAAGAAGCTTATTGATTTCAATTCTACCTTTTACAAGTGGAATTCTTTTTAAATATAATTCATATTCATTTACATTTAATGAAGTATCATCGGATATTCTAATTTGAGGTATTATAAAACCTAATTCTGTTGCAATTGTTTTTCTTATAGCTTTTATTTTAGCAAGTAATTGAGCATCTCCTTGTACTAATTGTAAAGCTTTTAATCCAAGTTTAAGTTCTAAAACTTCAAGTTTCATTATAGTTTCAATCGATGTTTTTTCATTTGGTGCAGAGTCTTGCATTTTTTTAGTTTTTAGTACATCTATATCATCGTCAATCTGAACTTTTGCTAAACTTGGTTTAAAAAATCTTGTTACTGCATTATCGTGATTTTCGTTTATCATATAAATCACATAACCTATAAAAATCAACAATAAACCCATAGAAATCAAAATACCACTAGGAAAACCAGGAATAAATGCAAATAATAACATTCCAATTCCAACAAGTATTAAAGCTTTTGAATCATTTACTAATTGAGATATAGATTGACTTGCAAAGTTTTCTTCATCCATGCTAGATCTTGTAATTATAATAGCCGTTGCAGTTGATAAAATAAGTGCAGGAATTTGAGCAACTAAACCATCTCCAATTGTTAAAATAGTATAAATTTCAGCACTTTGTGCCATACTCATATCGTGTTGAAATAAACCAATTAACAAACCACCTATTAAGTTAACTAAAGTAATAATAATACCTGCAATTGCATCACCTTTAACAAACTTTGATGATCCATCCATTGCTCCATAAAATCCTGATTCACTAATTAACGATTTTCTTCTAAGTTGAGCTTCTTTATCATCTATAAATCCAGCATTTAAATCTGCATCAATAGCCATTTGTTTTCCAGGCATTGAATCAAGTGTAAATCTTGCAGTTACTTCAGCTACTCTTGTAGCACCTTTGGTTACAACCATAAAGTTAATAAGTACTAATATTATAAATATAATAATACCAATAACCATATTACCCCCAACAACAAATTCTCCAAAGGCTGATATTATAGAAGAAACTGCTTGAGTTCCATTGTGACCCTCACTTAAAATTGATCTAGTTGTTGCAATATTTAGAGATAGTCGAAATAAAGCAAATACTAGAATTAAAGTAGGAAAAGTTGTCAAATCAGATGGTCTTTGTATATATAAAGAAATTAATAAAATTAATAATGATACAGATAAAGAAATAATTAAAAAAAAATCCAAAATTCCTTTTGACAAAGGAATAATAATAATACTTAAAATTGCTACAAAAAATGCAACAACAATTAAATCTTTTGTGAATATTCTTTTTAAAAACATATAAAAATTAAAAAAATCTATTTAATAAAGTTAACTAAAGACATTTGATTCATTTTACTAATTGTTGAATAAAGTGCTGTATATGTCAATTCTAAGGCTTTTGATTCAACTGCTACTTTAGATAAATCAGCTTGTCCAATTTTTTGAGAAAAAATGTTAAATTGTGTTAATTTTATTGATATTCTATCTAGTGACATTTCAAAAACTTTATTTCTTCCACCTAAATTTGCATGTGCAACATTTGCACTGGAATATGCACTTGAAATTTCATTTAAACTTTCTTGTAAATCATCACCGCTAGTATCTGGATTTTTAAGGGCATTTATGATCTTATCCATTAAATCAAAAGTACTATGTTGTGCTTCAAACTTTTGTCCATTAATATTGGGTATTTGAACACTATAAATAATAGGAGTTTGATTATTACTAATTGCTTGTAATGTTTCATTTGTAATGACACCATCTTCATCATATTTTGTAATTATTCCATCTTCAGGATTTGGAATATTTGTAGTAGTAAATTTCCATTCATTATTATCTTGGTCAAAAATTCTATTATTTGTATCAAACTCTAATGTTTCATTTTTTAAAGCACTTGAAGAATTATACATAAAAATATCCATTCCTGTAACACCTTTTTGTCTATATTCATTATAGTCAACTGCAATTTTTCTTAAAGTTCTATCACCTGCATAAGATATTTTTCCATTAGAATCTTTTTCAAATGATTTAATTATACTATTTGAACCTGCATATAAATACTCACCTTCAACTTCTTCGTTTGACATAGCAAATAAATTATTTTTAATCCCTTCTAAATTAACTGCAATAGAGCTTTTTGCTTCATCACTTGTTGTTGCATTTAAAGCTTTAATCACCTCTTTTTTGACATAAGCTAAAAGGTTTTTAATTTCTTTTAATGTTGAATCAGAAACATTATTTTGTGCAGTTGTTTTTTCAATTTGAATTTTTAAACCCTCATAAACTCTTATTTTATCATCAACATATATTAATCTAGTATGTAAATTGGCATCATCACTACCATGATTTATTTTTTTCCCACTTGATAGTTGATAAGCTAGTTTTGTATTGTGTGTGTTTAATTGGTCTAATTTATAAAAAATTTGACTTGAAAAATCAATCATGATAAAATCTCCTTAAATTTAAGTATTATATCTTCAAAAATATAATGTTCATTAGCACCTTGTGTTAAAAATTCTCTAATTTTTTCTTTTTTTGCTAAAGCAAAATCTAGTTGTGTATCCATTCCTATTTTATAAGCACCAACACGAACTAAAACTTCATTTTCTTTTATTAAAGATAATACTCTTTTTAACTTTAAAAAAACATTATAATGTTCACCATTAACGACTTTATCCATAACTCTTGATGCTGATTGTAATATGTCTATTGGAGGATAAAAACCTTGTTCTGTTAATTCTCGTGTAAGAATAATATGTCCATCTAATATTGATCTACTTTGATCTGATATTGGGTCATTTATATCATCACCATCAATTAATACTGTAAAAAAAGCAGTAATTGAACCTTTATTATTATTTCCAGCTCGCTCCATTAATTGAGGCAACAAGGCAAAAACTGAAGGAGGATAACCTCTTGAAACAGGAGGTTCACCTGTACTTAGTCCTATTTCTCTTTGAGCCATTGCAAACCTTGTAACTGAATCCATCATAAGTAAAACATCGTGACCTTGGTCTCTAAAAAATTCAGCAATTGCCATAGCACTAAATGCTCCAAATTTTCTCATAAGTGCTGATTCATCTGATGTGGCTGCAATTATTATTGTATTTTCTAAATCATTGTTTAAATTATAATGAATAAATTCAGGTATTTCTCTTCCTCTTTCACCAATTAATGCAATTACTTTTATCTTAGCTTCACTGCCTTTTACTATCATGCCCATTAAAGTAGACTTTCCTACACCACTACCTGCAAAAATGCCAATTTTTTGACCCTTACCTACGGTTAACATTGAATCAATAGCTTTGACTCCTGTTGATAAGCATTCACTTATAATGCCTCTTTCTAAAGCAGGTATTGCTAATTTAGTTATAGTGGAATTTTCTTTGATATTTTTTAGTTTACCTTTTTTATCTATTGGCTCACCTAAAGCGTTAACAACACGACCTAATAAACCATAACCTGTTTTAATAGATAAACCTTCTTTTTGTAAATAAACTTTATCATGAATTCTAAAACCTTCAATAAAAGAAAAAGGTACAATCAAAAAACTTTTACTTGAAATAGAAGCTACCATACCTAAGACTGTGTATAAGTGTTGTTGAGATTCTATTTTAACTATATCTCCAACAGCTACTTCTATGCCTGTAGCCTCTATTGTAGTAGTAGAAATATTTTTAATTCTACCAAAAGCAATAGCTAAATTAGAAGCATCAATATTATTTAATATCTCATCTATATTTGTCATTATGTTTTACATTTCATCGCACATCTTTTTATAAAGGCTTTTTTGTGTATTTTTTAATTCTTTACATTTATTAAGATATTCATTACTTTTATCTTGATTATTAGATATTTTATATAATTTTATAAGTTTAAAATATATTTTTGCAAGATCATTATTTTTAATTTTTCTTGTATATTTTAAAACATCAATTAATATATTTATTGCTTTTTGATTTTGTGTTAAGTTTTTGTTTTTTAAACTATTAACCATTTTTAATTCGACAAATGGTGAATATATATATGCCTTATTTTCTTTTTGTTTATTGAATAGTTTTTCTAAAATACTATTTGCTTCTTCTTTAAAATTATTTTTTAGTAAATATAAATAATAGTAATAATAGAAATCTATAATAATAGGATTTTTATTATTAGCCTCAATATAATTATTATTATTTCTTGCATATTTAAAAAATCTATCTAATAATATAGAATTATTTTTTGCATTTAATATTAAAAATTGGTATAAAAATTCTTTACTTAATATATTTTCATTATTTAGCATTTTAATCCTAGAAGAAAAATCTAAAGCTTCATCATATAAATATAATTTATAAGCTATTTGTTCTAAATAAAAATAAATATTAGCATCTTTACTTAAATTAAATGTTTGTTTTGCAAAAGAATATGTTTCTATTTTAGGCATTTCAACTAAACATTTAAAAAAATTATATTTTACTGTATCATCTTTTACTAATTTAATTAACATTTTTTTTCTAGCATCTTTTAATGCTTTATCTAATAACACACATTGATGATTATTAAGATAATTTTTAATAATCTCAATATATATATCATCATAAATAGCATTAATAGATGAATATCCAAAACGTTTTGCAATAATATTTGAAATACCTAAGTATACTTTTTTTGCCTTAAAAATAAAATCATAATTTTTATTAGCTTTATTGTTTAATAACTCTTGTAATAATACTTTTTGCTGTATTGATGATGAGTCTTTATATTTTTTAAGCAACATTGATGGTTGTACTTTATGCTCTCTCATTAAAATTTCATCTAGGTACATTTTCGATTTTTTTGTATGTCTAGCATTTGGATAATCATTAATAATATCTTTATAAAGCTCTTTTGCTTTTAATAAATTTATATTTTTAGAATCATACATTAACATATAAATATTAGCTAGTTTAAATTTGAAATCTTCAATAATAATATCTTTACTTGTTTGTTTTAATAATGCTTGTAATATTTCAACACAAAACTCTAACATATCAGCTTTAATTAAACGATTAATTTTGTTTAAGGCTAAATAAGAATCTTGAGCATAATATTTTATATTGGTTTTTAAAACTTTTTTCATTAAAGTATAAGCTTTTTGTCTTTCATTATTTAACATATATAAATCAAATAATTCATCAGCAACAATTGTAGCAATTGTAATATCTTTAGTTTGTGTTAGTATTGTATATAACATTTTGATTGATTTTTTATAATTATTTTGATATTTATAAGTTTTTGCAAGATAAATTTGTCCATAAGTTTGTATTAATTTATTATCAAAATTATTAATAATGATATTTGCAAAATATTTGGCTTCTTTTACCTTATTAATTTTTAACTTTAAATCTACTAATAACATATAAGCTTTTGATAAGTCATTTTCATAAATTTCTGAACTGTTTATTGCTTTTTCTAGTATCAATTCAGCATCGTATATAATTTGTTTTGAATTTTTTCTTAAAGCTATTTGGGAGTATAAAAGAATAATATCAGAATTTAAAATTTGTATTTTATTTTTTTCTTTTAAAATGATTATTTGAGAATATGCTTCATTTATCTTATCTAGTTTTGTAAGTTTTTTAATATAGTTTAAGATATCAAAACCATCATTTATTTCTTGTATTTTATCTTGAGATATTTGTTTTGAGTTCTCATTAATAAAATTATAATAAAAATCTTTTTTAGCATAAACAATACAGATTAATATAAGTATTATGAATAAAATTCTCATTTATTACCTTTTCTTCTTTTTTAATTCAAATACATAAGAAAAAATTTCAGCAACAGTTTTATAGAATTCATCTGGTATTTCCATATCTATTTCTAATTGTGCATGTAAAGCACGGGCTAATGCTGGGTTTTCTATAATTGGAATATCATTTTCTTTAGCAATATCTTTAATTTTTAATGCAAGAAAATCAATACCTTTGGCGACAACTCTTGGTGCAGAATTTGTTTTATTATCATATTGTAATGCAATGGCATAATGTGTTGGATTTGTAATTACAACATCTGCCTCTGGAACATTAGACATCATTCTTTTTTGTGCCATTTCCATTTGTATTTTACGAATACGACTTTTTACTAATGGGTCACCATCCATATTTTTATATTCATCTTTAATCTCTTGTTTACTCATTTTTAAAGATTTAAAATAAAAATGTCTTGTAAAATAAAAATCTATTATAGCAAAAATACCTATAATTAATAATATTGTAGCTAAAAAATATCCTATTAAATTCATCATGGAGAATAAAGAAGCATTTATGTCTTGATCCATCATTGTTAAAAAAGATTTATATGTAAAAATAAAAAGTAAAACCATAACAATAATAATTATACTTAATTTGATAGTTAATTTAAATGCTTCTATGAATTTTTTCAATGCAAATAAACTTCCTAAACCTTTTATTGGGTCTAGTTTTTGTAAATCAATTTTTAAAGGATTTAATATAAAACCAAATTGTGAATAATTACTTAAAAATGCAAACAATACAACTAATATAAAAATTGGAGCTAATACTTCAACTAAAGTTATAACTAAGGTATAAGTAATAGTGTATAAAACATCTGAATTTATTTCTTGACCAATAAAACCATAAGTGTACAATAAAATCTTTTTTATTAAGACAAGAGAATGTGATGAAAAAAATAAAAGATATAAAGAACCCACAAAAAGTATAACAGCACCTGTAACTTCCATAGATTTAGGAACATTACCTTTCTTTTTTGTATCTTCTATTTTTTTAGGAGTTGCATCTTCTGTTTTTTCTTCATCATTATTTGCCATATATAAACCCTAGCTAAATTTAGAAATAAAATAATCAGTAAAACTTTGTGTAAAAATTTCCATACCTAAAATTAAAAATAAAAAAATTAAGGCAAACTTTAGCTGGAATGTTATTACAAAAGGTGAGAACGAAGGCATAGATTTTGTTCCATATCCATAATATAAATCCATAATAAAACCTATAAAAAAAAGAGGTAAAGCAAATGCAAATGCAAATGCAAACATTCTTTTTATTTCATTTATTACAAGTAATATTCCATCATATGAAAATACATTAAAAGTACCTAAGTGAATGGAACTAAAACTATGGACTAACATAACAATAGTCATCTCATACATACTCGTTTGAAAAAACAATACAAGAGCTATTATAAATAATAATTTACTAACTAATCCTTCATTAGTTCCAGTTGCTGGATCAAATATATTTGCCATTGATAATACTGTAGCATAACCAATAAAATCTCCAATAATTCTAACTGCTGAAAATATGACATTTACACTAAAAGCTGCAAGTAAACCTAAAGTTGCCTCAGCAATTAAAGCTAATAAAAAATCATTGTGAGTAAATGTTGTTGTAAAAGTAATAAAAGGAAATAAAAATATTGTCATATAAAAAGCTAATGCTATTCTAATAGTAGGACTTACGGATGTATGTCCAAACACTGGCATAAAAGCTACAAATGCTACAAGTCTTGCAAATAAAAGTAAAAACTCATATACTGTATCTTCATTTAATAAAGATAAAAGTTCTTGCATTACATATAATTTAAAGTATCAATTTCATCATCAATAATATTTGTACTGCTTAATGCTTCATTAGATAAAGTTTCTTTTTCTTCTTTTTTTGTATGGTCATTAGTATTTGATGAATTTTGCTTGTTCATATTAAAGTCTAAATTAAATGAAGTATTATTATTAAAAGTTTTATTTAAAGAGTCTTTTAAACTTTGCTGATTTTCTATAAAAGCGTCTAGTGTGCTAGTATTTGACATGTTCATACTAATACTAATACCACTATCTTTATCATTTTTCATCATAATAGCAATACTTCCCATTTGTGATGGGAAAAGATTAATTCTAAATGATGTAAGAGGTGCTTTATAATTTGTATACATCTTTTTAGCAAGTTCAGACATCATAGACGACATACCTTGCTTAGCACCAATAATTTTACTTTGTATACTAAGAGCTAAAGAAGGAGATATATTTAAATTAACTATTTTTTCATTTTCGACAGAATTGTTCTTACTACTTGAAATTTTAGTATTTTCATTCGTATTGTTTATATTCATATGTTTTAATATCAACTTTTATATCTTGTAAATTTAAATTCATGATTTTTGCACTTTCTTTTATATCATCTGATGAGGTGATATTTTTCACAAGTTTATCTTGTAGATTTTTATTTTTTAGTACTTGATTATTTATAGAATAATTTTGTTTACTTAAATATATCTTATTTAAAATATCTTTTTTATTGATATTTATTTTATTTGTACTTATATTGTCTTGTTCTAGTTCATTAAAAGAATTAATAGTTTTATTTGTAATAGTAGTATTCTTTTGCTCTTTATTCATATTGTCATTGCTTACTTGTTTTGTCTGCTTTTCTACTTGTTGGTTGTTTTTTTGAGTTTTTAAATTAGATGTTTCACTTAGAGGTTTATTGATTTCTTTTTGAGTTATTTTGCTATTATTTGTTACTTCTTGTACAAGTTCTTGATACTTAGTGCTTATGATATCATCTTTTACTAATGAAGTTTTAGTTATATTTTCTTCATTAATTGTTTTTACATTAATTTCTTTTTTTATTTTGTTAATAAGTGGTGTTTGAGTATCTAAGGTTTTTGTTAGATTTAAATCTTTTTTATCAGGAATTTTATTATCTTGATTTGTAAGATTAATTTTTTGTTTAATATCTTTTGATTTTATATTAACATTTGTTTCTCTAATAAGATTAACTTCTTCTAGGCTTGTTTGCTTAGTTTGTTGAACATAATTTATTTCTTTTATATTTATATTATTTTTTTTGATTTTTAA
>JADGEG010000052.1 GCA_016744485.1 Arcobacter sp.
CTTGTCATAGAGTACTTTCTAAAACAGCAGCCATTGGAGGTTATAAGTGGAAAGAAAGTAGAAAAAGAATTATTCTTGCATATGAACAAATTAAAAAAATTTAAACATTTCTTAGTTTGTATTGCTTATTTAAAATGTAAAAAGTTTGAGAATATCTTATAAAGAAGTATTAAAAGTACACTGTACTGCTTTGTTAATTCTAGAACATACTTCATCATAGCCTAAAACCTCCATAATATCATAAACCGATGGTGCTTGTGTGTGTCCTGTTAATGCTAATCTTAGTGGCTGAAAAAATTGTGGAAATTTTAATTCTTCTTCTTTGATAAATGTTTGGCTTATACTTTCAAAATCATTTGAAGACAGTATATTATTGTTTTCTTTTTCTAGAAGTTGTAAATATTTGTTTAAAAATATAATAGTATTATCTTTGATAAACTTCTTAACACCTTTTTGCTCATAAGAGCTTGGTTTATTTATTAATAAATTAATACTATTTTTTAATTCAACTAAGGTTTGAACTCTTTGTTTACATAAATTTAGAATCAACTCTTTCTTATTATTATCAAATAGTAAACAATCAAAATATTTTAACTCTTTTACTAAGTCATCATTTGACATATTTTTTATATAATGAGCATTTAACCATAATAATTTAGATTCATTATATATAGATGCTGATTTATTAATATTAGAAGGATTAAATAGGTCTAACATTTCTTGCATAGAAAATATTTCTTGATCTTTATTTGACCAACCAAGTCTTACTAAAAAGTTTAAAAGTGCATGTGGTAAATATCCTTGTTTTTTATATTCCATAACATCTAAAGCACCATCTCTTTTAGATAACTTCTTACCTTGGGGATTATTTATCATAGGAACATGAAAGAATTTTGGGATATTAAAGCCTAATGCTTGATAAATTATCATTTGTTTTGGTGTATTAATTAGATGGTCGTCTCCTCTTATTACATGGCTAATATTCATTAGGTAATCATCTATGGTAACCACAAAATTATATGTAGGCATACCATTACTTCGTGCAATTATAAAATCATCAATTTGTGAGCAGGAAAACTTTACTACTGATTTAATTCCATCATCAACTATGATGTCACCTTCTAAGGGAGCTTTGATTCTAATAACGGGTTCAACATTCTTAGGGATATCTCTTTTAAAATCTCTATATCTTCCATCATATCTAGGAGTTTGTTTATTATTTATTTGTTCTTGTCTTAAAGTATCTAATTCATCTTTGGTCATATAACAATAATATGCTTGACCTTCATCTAATAATTGCTGAATATATTTTTTATAAATATCTAATCTTTTAGACTGATAATATACTTCACCATCATACTCTAAACCAAGCCAATCAAAAGCATTAATAATAGCCTTCATAGCTTCTTTGTTGTTTCTTTGAGTATCTGTGTCTTCTATTCTTAACTTGAACTCTCCATTGCTCTTTCTTGCCCATAAGTAGCAATATAATGCTGTTCTTAAGCCACCTATGTGTAGATATCCAGTTGGACTTGGTGCAAATCTTGTAATTGTCATTTATTCCCCTTATTTTAAAACCTATTTTTAGTGCAAATATTTAATTTAATGTAACGTTTACATAAACTTAAGTTTCTTGGTTTTCTTTTTCTTTTAATTGTCCACATGCAGCAGATATATCAAGACCTTTTGACTCTCGTATCGTACAAAATAAACCCTTGGATATTAAATATTCTTGGAATACTAACATATCCTTACTTTGTGGTCTTTTATATGTAGTTCCAGCATACGGATTAAAATATATTAAATTTACTTTTGCTTTAATTCCATTTAATAAAGATATTAGTTTTTTAGCAGATAATAAGTCATCATTTATATCTTTAATAACCAAATATTCGAACATTACTTTTTTTCTAGCATCAATTGGAAATTCTTTTACTGCATTTATAATTGATTGAATATTATAAGCTTTATTCATAGGTATTAATTCAGTTCTTAATTTATCATCAACTGCATGTAAAGAAATTGCTAATTGTATACCTAAGTTTTCAAGTCCTAACTTTTTAATTTTAGAAGAAATACCTGATGTTGATATTGTTTGTCTTTTTCTATTTATACTTAGTCCTTCTTCTTGGGAAAAAATCTTTACAGATTGAACGAAATTATTATAATTATCTAGAGGTTCACCCATACCCATATAAACTATATTTAATGACTTGTCTTCTGAAATATTATTATCTTTTTTAATTTTGACTATTTGACTTACGATTTCACCTGCACTTAAATTACGAACAAATCCACCCTTTGCTGTTAGGCAAAAAGTACAGCCAACTTTACAGCCAACTTGCGAAGAAATACAAACTGTATATTGTTCACTTTTTTGTACTATCCCTTCTTCTGATATTTTCTTTTTTTTCATTAAAAGAAGGACTGCTTCAATCGTATGTCCATCATGTAAAGAAAAAAGATATTTAATACTTCCATCAATACTTTTTTCTTTTTTTACAATTTGTAATATATTAATTTCATACTTATTTTTTAATTCATTTCTTACTTCATTTGGAATATTTTTCATATCTTCATAAGAATAAATATATTTTTTATATATCCAGTTATATATCTGTAGTGCCCTAAAAGATGGTTTTATAATTTTTTTTAACTCTTCTAGGGTATAGTCGTATATTGATTGCACAATTTTCTTTCCTTTTATCTTATTAATTTTTCTTTATTCTTAAACTAATAACTATCTCACTAAACATTAGTTTCACGTGAAACATTTTTAATAATTTTATTTTTTTCTAAGTAGTTAGTTAATAACTCCATACATTTTGAATGATTTGATATAAAGTCTTCATGTGCATTTTTATTTGTATAGTTGCTGATAATAAAAATACCAGCAACTGGTATTTCAAACTCTTTTGCAACTTGCATAATAGAAAAATATTCCATATTTTCAATATCCATTTCATATGCAGTAAATTGTTTACTTAAGTTAAAATTTTGTGAAATATAATTCGAACTATTCACAATAGTATCGTTTCTTGTCATTTTATTTTCTGATTCTAAAACATTATCTATTGGAGTATATGAGTCACCACTTAAAAAAGACAATTCTAGATTTGCAGATCTTCTTGACTCTACTATATCAAATATTTTATATTTACCATAAGAACCAGCAGTACCAATAAATAAAATAAAATCTGGTTTATCAAACAAGCATATTCTTGTCATATTAATAGCTGATTGAATTAAACCTATCCCCATAGTTTGGGCAAAAGAAAATGATTCTTTTTTTCCAGCACAAACGATCATGTACATTCCAGTAAAAAGCTTGTATTTAAGGTTATTTTTTGTTCATTGACTTGAGGAATTGGAACACTAGATGATTTAAGAGACATAGCTATAGGAGAATTATTACTTCTGTAATAATTAGAAAAAGGACGAGGTTCATTTATAGTTATTTTTTTTACTTCACAGTTTATATGTAATTGTTTTGATAAAAATAAACTATGTTTTTCTATCCATTTAATTGATTTTAATCTTAAGCTATCAATATTTTTATTATATGTTTTTGTTTGCACTTTCCAAGAAAGTCCATTAATTAATATTGAAGTATCTCTATTTTCTTTTAATTTTGTAATTATATTTATAAAATCACTAATATTTTTTGTACTTTTTGATTCAACATGATAACTTAATTTTCCAATATAACCTATTATCTTAGGGCTATTACTATTATACCTATAGTTTGGTCTTATATTAAGATTTCCTAATGATTTTTTTACATTATCAATGTCACTAATTGTTTCATTAAATATATTTAATCGATTTGATATATCACTTTCATCTTTACTTTCAATTGTAATTGAAATATTGCTACTTAAAATATCAGGAATTAAATTTTTTTCAAAAGTTTTATGAAAACTCAAATCATATGAAAATAAACTAAATGGCAAGATGAAAATTAGGAAACTTTTTTTATTTATATACATAATTAAATCCTTGTTTTTATATTGTGTTCTAATAAATATTTTTTTAATTGAATAATATCAATTTCTTTAAAATGAAAAATTGATGCAGCTAATGCTGCATTTGCACCACATTTAAACACTTCTTTTATATCTTGCATAGATCCAGCACCTCCACTTGCAATAATAGGGATATCAACAAGTGAAGATATTTTTGATGTTATATTAAGTTCAAAACCAGACTTGGAACCATCTTTATCCATAGAAGTTAATAAAATTTCACCAGCTCCTCTATTATAAACTTCTTTTGCCCATATTAAAGCATCAATTCCAGTATCTTTTCTTCCTCCATTTATAAACACATGATAAGAACTGTCGTCAACTTTTTTAACATCAATTGCAACAATTATACATTGTCTACCAAATTTTTCAGAAGCATCGTTTATCAAATTTGGATTAAGAACTGCTGATGTATTTATTGATATTTTATCACATCCTACATTTAACAATTTTGATATATCATCAACTTTATTTATTCCACCACCTACAGTTAAAGGAATAAACACTTCCTTAGCAACTTGTGCAACAATATCTACAATAGTGGCTCTATTCTCATAACTTGCAGTAATATCTAAGAATGCAATTTCATCAGCACCCTCCTTATTATATCTTTTTGCAATTTCAACTGGATTTCCAGCATCTCTTAAACCCATAAAATTTACACCTTTTACAACTCTACCATTTTTAACATCCAAACAAGGTATAATTCTTTTTGCATAATCAGACAAATGATTTCCTTCTATTTTATAGATATCTTATCTAAGTATAAGTTAAAAGTAAGTATACTCAAGTAGATATGAAAAATATTATAAAAGCAAAAAAAAAATATGGACAAAATTTTTTAAAAGATTTATTCATACTAAACAAGATCATCCAATCGATACCCACCAATACTAACCATATTGTTGAAATTGGGTCTGGATTAGGTGATTTGACAGATAAACTAGTCAAGTACAAAGATGTAACAGCATATGAAATAGATACTGACTTAATAAGTATCTTAAGGTCTAAATTTGCGATACAAATATATTCTAAAAAACTAAAACTTATTCACACAGATGTTTTAGAAGTTTGGAATGAACAAAAAACACTATATAATGGTGATTATGATCTTATAGCAAATTTACCCTATTATATTGCGACAAATATAATATTAAGAGCATATGAAGATATTAACTGTAAAAATATTATTGTGATGATACAAAAAGAAGTAGCTTTAAAGTTTGTCTCTAATACGGCATGTAAAGAGTTTTCTTCTCTTAGTGTACTTACAAAATTATTTTCAAGTGAAGCAAAAATTTTGTTTGATGTACCATCACAATGTTTTGAGCCTCCACCAAAAGTTACTTCTTCTGTGCTTTTCATAAGTAAAAGCAAAGATATAAAAGTAGAAGATGATTTTAAGAAATTTCTAAAAATTTCTTTTTCTCAGCCCAGAAAAAAGTTAATAAAAAACCTTTCTGTTATGCTTGATAAAAATACTATAATATCTATTATAAATGAGCTTAATCTTAATGAAAATATTAGACCTCACGAAGTGAGTGCATCTTTGTATAGCCAAATGTATATAAAGGTAAAAAATGCAAAACGAAACAGTAAAAACAAACAGTAGTTCTAAAGAACCAACAAATGATTTTAAAAAATCAACAAAAGTAAAAACTACAGTAAATCATAATAAAAATAAAGAAAAAAAGCCATATAATAAAAATAAAAAATTTGTTGATAGAAATAGTGTTTGGATTAATGACTTAAAAAAAATACAACAAAGCAATGAAAGAATTCATAAAACAAGACTAAACCCTCATAATAAACTTAACTTAAACACTAATGCAAAAATTAAAATAACACCTCTTGGTGGTTTAGATGAAATTGGTGGAAATATGATGGTAATTGAAACAGAGCAAAGTGCAATTATTGTTGATGTGGGGATGAGTTTCCCTGATAATGACATGCACGGAGTTGATATTCTAATACCAAATTTTACATATCTAAGAGATATTAAAGATAAAATCAAAGGCGTAGTCATTACTCATGGTCACGAAGATCACATTGGTGCTATGCCTTATTTATTTAAAGAAATGCAATTTCCAATTTATGGTACCTCTTTGCCTTTAGAAATGATTGGTTCAAAGTTTGATGAGCATAAAATAAAAGAACATAGAAATCATTTTAATCCTATCGAAAAAAGAACTATTGTAAAAATAGGAGACTTTGAAGTAGAATGGATACATATAACTCATTCAATTATTGATGCTTCATCTCTTGCTATTACAACTGAAGCTGGAACTATTATACATACAGGTGATTTTAAAATTGATCATACTCCAATTGATAACTTTCCAACTGATTTACATAGATATGCACACTATGGAGAAAAGGGTGTTTTATTATTATTATCAGATTCTACAAATTCTCATACAGCTGGTTTTACAAAAACAGAAAGAACAGTTGGTCCTACATTTGATAGAATTTTCTCTACTTCAAAAGGTAGAGTTATAATGTCAACATTTTCATCAAATATTCATAGAGTCTCACAAGCTATTGAATATGGAATTAAGTATAATAGAAAAATCTGTGTTATAGGTCGTTCAATGGAGAAAAACCTTGATTTAGCAATGAGTTTAGGATATGTAAAATTTCCAAAAGAACAATTTATTGATGCTCATGAAATTAATCAATATACAGATAAAGAAATTCTTATTATAACAACTGGTTCTCAAGGTGAATCAATGTCAGCACTTTATAGAATGTCAATTCATGAACACAGACATGTAAAAATTAAACCAGGTGATCAAATAATACTTTCAGCAAAAGCAATTCCAGGAAATGAAGCTAGTGTATCGCAAGTATTAAATCATCTTTTAAAATCAGGTGCAAAAGTAGCATATAAAGATTTTTCTGATATTCATGTCTCAGGACATGCTGCACAAGAAGAGCAGAAACTAATGTTAAGACTTGTAAAACCTAAATTTTTTATGCCAATTCATGGAGAATACAATCATGCTTTAAAGCATGCTCAAACAGGAATAGACTGTGGAGTTTTTGAAAAAAATGTTTACATTATGAGCGATGGTGAACAAATAGAAGTTAGTCCTAAATATCTAAAAAAAGTAAAAACTATTAAAACAGGTAAGGTATATATAGATAATCAATTAAACAATAAAATAGCAAATGATATTATATTAGACCGTCAAACAATGGCAAATGAAGGTGTGGTAATGATTGTTGCTCAAATTAATGAAAATGATAGAACATTAGCCCAAAGAACTAAAGTTACTTCTTTTGGTTTAGTTCCAGATCAGCAAGATAGATTTTTTGCAAAAGAAATTGAAGATTTACTTGAGCTTTTTCTTAAAAATGCAAGAGAAGGAATTTTCCAAAGTAATAGAATGTTAGAAGATGAAATTAGAAAAGTTGTTAGGAAACATTGTATTAGAAAGTATAAAAAATATCCGATGATTGTACCAACACTATTTGTACAATAAAGATAAAAATATGAACTTTGAACTAATTGCAAAAGATGTTTTATCAATAGAAGCAAATGAATTAAAAAAATCAAGTGAAAATTTAGAATTATCTGATTTAAAAAAAGCTATTGAAATAATGCACAATACAAAAGGTAAAGTAATAATAAGTGGTGTAGGTAAATCTGGATTAGTTGCTACAAAAATAGCTGCTACATTATCAAGTACTGGTACTAGTTCATTTTTTTTACATCCAACTGAAGCCATGCATGGAGATTTAGGTATGATTAATAGCCAAGACACAGTCTTGGCTATTTCTTATAGTGGTGAAAGTAGCGAACTAACTCAAATTTTACCACACCTTAAAAGATTAAGTATTCCTATGATTGCTATGTCCAAAACTAAAGATTCAACTTTAGGAAAATATTGTGATGCTTTTATATCAATTAATGTGCAAAAAGAAGCCTGTCCTTTAAATATAGCTCCCACATCATCCACTACATTAACAATGGCAATGGGAGATGTTCTTGCTATTTGTCTAATGAAAAAACGAAATTTTAAAAAAGAAGATTTTGCATCTTTTCATCCCGGTGGAAGTTTAGGTAAAAAACTATTTATTAAAATAGATGAGCTTTTAAAAACACAAAATCTTCCTATTGTTTCACGTGAAACAAAATTAAAAGATGCAATTATTGTTATGAATAAATGTAGACTTGGCAATGTAATTATTAAAAATGAACAAAATGAAGTAATTGCATTATTAAGTGATGGTGATTTAAGAAGAGCATTAATGAGTAGTGATTTTTCTTTAGATTGTAAAATTGAAACTATTGCTACAAAAAACCCAAAAACAATTACTAATAGAAATTTATTAGCAAGTGATGCAATTAAAGTCATAGAAGATTTTAAAATACAACTACTAATAGTAGTTGATGAATATAAAAAACTTGTTGGTGTTTTACATATTCACGACTTAATTGAGGCAGGAATAAAATGAAAACAACAAATAACTCAACATCGACAAGACTAAATAAATTTATATCACATAATAGTAAGTATTCAAGAAGAGAAGCCGATACTTTAATTTCTAGTGGTAAAGTTACAATCAATGGTAAGCGTGTAGATAAGCTATCAACAACAGTAAATAAATCAGATGAAGTAAAGATTCTAAAGCAAGTTATAAAAGAAGATAAAAATAGAGTTTATACTGTAATTATTTACAATAAACCAAAAGGTGAATTAGTAACAAAAAACGATCCAAAAGGAAGAAAAACAATTTTTGATTCTTTGGATAAAAAATTCAAACATTATACTCCAATAGGAAGATTAGATTATTCAAGTGAGGGTTTAATTTTATTAACAGACAGTGTAGATATAGTAAATGCTTTAATGCACTCAACACTTGAAAGAGTTTATAAAATAAAAGTTCAAGGTCAAATATTAAGAAACATTGAAGATGCTATGAGAAATGGTTTGATTTTAGAAGATGCAAAAGCAGGAGCTCATAAAAACTCTACAATTCAAAGCATGAATTTTGCACCATTTTTAGGATACGATATTTTAACAAACAAAGATACTTTTTCAAAAATAAAAGTTGCAATTAGTGAAGGGAAAAATAGGGAATTGCGAAGATTTTTTTCACATTTTGATTTAGATATTTTAGATTTAAAAAGATTATCATACGGAGGAATATCTTTAAATAACCTACCTACTGGAAAAAGTAGATTTTTATCAAAGTCTGAATACAAAGATTTACGAGATTATTTAAAGTTAAATGACTGATCTATCAAATCATTTTAGACCAAAAAAATTAGATGATTTTATTGGTCAATCTCATATAATAGGCAAAAATAAAGCTTTATATAAATTATTAGAAAAAAAAGAAATTCCACATTTATTTTTTTATGGAAAACCAGGAACTGGCAAAACTACTTTAGCTAAAATCATTGCTAATCACATAGACAGTGATTATTATTACTTTAATGCAACATCAATCAAAATAGACGATTTACGAAAAGTATTCATAAAATATAAAAACACCTTAATAAAGCCAATAATTTTTATAGATGAAGTTCATAGATTATCAATTAACCAACAAGAGGTTTTGCTTCCTATTATGGAAAATTATACGGCTATAATAATAGGAGCTAGTACTTTAAATCCTTTTTTTTCTTTAAGTGATGCTATTAGATCAAGAGCATTTATATATGAATTTTTAGCATTTAACAAAGATGAATTAACTTCCTTATTAAATAAAGTTTTAGAAAATAAAAAATTTAGTATTAGTGATGATGCAAAAGCATATCTAATCCAATCAAGTGGAGGAGATGCACGAGCATTATTAAACTTACTGCATTTTGCAAGTAAAGTAAGTACTAATATAAATTATGAAATATTAAAAGATTTAAGACCAAATATGATGGGGGAAGGTGCTAGTTCATCACAAACTCATTATGATCTTGCTAGTGCTATGATTAAGTCACTTCGTGGTTCTGATATAGATGCTTCCTTATATTATCTTGCAAGGCTAATTAATGCACAAGAAAGTATAGAGTTTATAACAAGAAGATTAGTTATATTTGCAAGTGAAGATATAGGAAATGCAAATCCAAATGCTTTGAATTTAGCACATAGCACTATGCAAACAAGTATAAAAATAGGATATCCCGAAAGTAAGATAATATTAGCTCAATGTGTAGTTTACTTAGCATCTTCACCTAAATCTAATTCTTCATATAAAGCAATTAATAAAGCACTTAAAGAAATACAAGATGGTAAAATTCTTACTATTCCAAAACATTTATTAAATTCAAATTTAGGATATAAATATCCACATGATTATAATGGTTGGGTGAAGCAAGAATATTTAAACCAAAATTTAAATATATATGAAAATAGTAATATTGGCTTTGAGAAAACACTAAATGAATGGCTTACAAAAATTAAATCAAAAGATAAATAAATTTATATATAAGGAATTAAAATGCAATACTATACTTGGATACTTACTTTTCATATTATGGCTTTTATGTCATGGATGGCTATGCTTTTTTACTTACCAAGAATGTTTGTTTACCATATGGAAAATATAAAAAAAAAAAGAATATATTGAAGTTGCTAAAATTCAAGAAGATAAACTATATAGATTCATAGGTGTTCCTGCCATGTGGGCAAGTATATTAAGTGGTATCACAATGATAGCTTTAAACCCACAAGTTTTTCAAACAGGAACTTGGATACATGCAAAGCTTACAGTTGTTGTAGTTTTAATAACTTATTCGTATTCTTTATCTTATTATTTAAAACAGCTTCAAAATGATACTTGTACAAAAAGTGGTAAATTTTTTAGAGCATATAATGAAGTTCCAACATTATTGGCTATTTTAATCGTAACTTATGCTATTACAAAAGAAGTGTCTTTAGTATTTAGTATGAGTATGATAGGCTTATTTATATTCATTGCTTATATGATTATGAAGAAAAAGTAATTAATGTTAGAATATAGTTTCTATGTTATTTCAAATAGAAGCTTGTTCTATATATTTAATATCTACATATGGAATAACAATTATTTTTAATGTATTTGTATTAATTAAAAATACATAATTAGAATTAGAAGAAAGGTATTGATAATTTTCATATTTAATGTCATTTTTAAAAATGACATTATAAGGTGATTGATAATCTTTCTCTTTAATATTTTGTGCATCGTCCAAAACTTTAACACTAACAAGAATAAGAAAAAATCCAATAAGTGTAAGTATGAAATATATTTGTTTAGCATTTTTAACATATTTTTTTAAATTTATTTTTACTATTAAGTATGTATATAATAAAAGTATACAAAAATAAAGTATTGTATACGAAATTTTATTTAAATAAGTTATTTTATATATAAATATTGTAATAAGAATGACAAGACATGAATAAAGCATAAAATAAGTTTTGCAGTTCATGCCTTCTGTAGAAGTTTTATTTTTAGAATTAGCAAAATATATTTTTAAAAAGAAATAAATATAAATAGAAATTAAAATTGTTATTTCTATAATCCTATCAATACTGCTTGATAAATAATCTATATACTATAAAAATCACTAGCATTAAAACATAATAACCAATAAAA
>JADGEG010000221.1 GCA_016744485.1 Arcobacter sp.
TAGCAGGTTAGATGAAATACAAGCCTCAATGCTAAGAGTAAAACTTATATATCTTGATATCGAAATAAAGAGAAGAAAAGAAATAGCTAAGTATTATTTTGACAATATTAAAAATAAAAATATAGTTTTACCAGTAATTACTACAGATAGTGTTTGGCACTTGTTTGTGATACGAACTACTAAAAGAGATGAATTACAAAAATATTTATTAGATAATGACATTCAAACACTTATTCATTATCCAATACCACCTCATAAACAAGAAGCCTATAAAGAGTGGAAAGATGAAAGTCACCCTAATAGTGAAAAAATACATAATGAAGTATTGAGTTTGCCTATTAGTGGTGTTCAGAGTTTAGAAGATACAAAAAAAATTATACAGGCACTTAATGACTTTAATTAAAACATCTTTCTTAACAGCTATATCAACAGTTATAAAAGTTCTAACTCTATTTATCATTAATAAGGTTGTGTCAATTTATGTGGGTCCTAGTGGTTTAGCTATTATTGGACAATTACATAATTTTATATCAACTATACTTACTTTTGCAAATGGTGCTATTACTAGTGGTGTGGTTAAATATACAGCAGAATATAAGACCAATATACAAATAAAAAGCAAATTTTTTAGCACAGCCCTTATTATCACATTATTTTGCTCTATATGTACAGGTTTATCTTTAGTTGTTTTTTCAGCTTATTTTTCTAATATTATTTTAAATTCAAATGAATACATAAGTGTATTTGTTATATTTGGTTTTACTATAGTTTTATTTTCATTAAATACACTTTTGTTATCTATATTAAATGGGGAAAAAGAAATAAAGAAATATGTAATAATAAATATTATATCAAGTTTATTTTCTTTACTTATTACAAGTATTCTAATAATCAATTTAGGTTTAATAGGTGCATTGTATGCGATGGTTACAAATCAATCGTTTGTATTTTTTGTCACACTTATTTTTGTAATAAAATCATCATGGTTTAAATGGGAGTATTTTAAACAAAAAATAGATAAAGAAAGTTTAGTTAAACTTGGAAAATATTCTCTTATGGCATTAACATCTGCTTTAACAGTGCCTATTAGTCATATGATAGTTAGAAACTATATAGGTGAAAATCTAAGTTGGGATGATGCAGGGTATTGGCAAGGTATTTGGTATATATCTACTATGTATCTTATGATAGTAACTACATCATTAAGTATATATTATTTACCAAGATTATCCGAAATTACTAATAACACTGAACTAAAAAAAGAAATATTTGAGGGATATAAAATAATATTACCAATAGTGAGTATTTTAGCATTTGGTATTTATATGCTTAGAGAGCTAGTAATAGAAATAGCATTTACAGACAAATTCATGCCTATGTTAGAGCTTTTTAAATGGCAACTTATAGGTGATGTCATTAAAATAGCTTCTTGGCTTTTAGGATATATAATGATAGCCAAAGCCATGACAAAGGTTTTTATAATTACGGAAATAGTGTTTAGTATTTTATTTGTTATATTAACTATATTTTTTGTTGATACATTTGGACTTATAGGTGTAACTTACGCTTTTAGTCTTAATTATTTACTTTATTTGATTATTATGATATTTATATTTAGGAGAGAATTTAGATGAATAAGACTGATTTACCTTTAGTTAGTTTAATAATTCCTTGTTATAATCATGAACAATATGTAACAGAGGCTATTACAAGTGTAGTTAATCAAAGTTATCAAAATATAGAGTTGATTGTAATAGATGATGGATCAAAAGATAACTCGGTAAAAGTAATAGAGAAATTAGCAGACGAATATGAATTTGTTTTTATACATAGAAAAAACAAAGGTTTATCCGCAACATTAAATGAAGGAATAAAAATTTCTAAGGGTAAATATTTTTGTGCTCTTGCTAGTGATGATATATATATTCTTGATAAAATAGAGAAACAAGTTTTATTTATGGAAAACAATAAAGAATATGGTATGTGTTATGGGAATATGATTCAACTTGATAATAAAAAGATAGTAAATAAAACAAAAGTAAAAAATGCCAAAAATGGGTTTGTTTTTGATGAATTATTAATGTTTAATTTTGTAATTCCAGCATTAACAGTAATGCTTAAAAAAGATATTTTTAATTCTATTGGTTTTTTTGATGAAAAATCATTTATTGAAGACTATGATATGTGGCTTAGAATTTCTGATAAATATAAAATAGGTTATTTAAATCAGTATTTAGGATATTATAGAATACATGAAACAAATATTAGTAAACAAACTTTAAATATGTATAAAGCTCAAAAAATTATTATCCAAAAATGGAGTGAATGTAAAAATTATCATAAAGCATTGAAAAAATGGAAAATGATTTGGTTTAATGTATTGTCACTAAACCATAAAAAAGAAGCAAATAAATATTTTATTCATAATAGTGCAGTGTTAGCATTTTTTCTATCATTATTTTTTATTTTTTTATCAGAAAGAAAATTTCGTATATTTAAATCTATTTTTAAGCTTAAATACATTAGTTTAATTTTCTTATATACATTGTTTATCGTGCTAGTTTCTTTGATGATTATAATATTACATCAAACATATGATATAACCTATACAACGAAGTATATAGGCTATGGAGCTACTTTATTTATTACTATATTTATATATGTACCATTGTCA
>JADGEG010000222.1 GCA_016744485.1 Arcobacter sp.
AAGATATTTTATCCAAACAATTTATATGTTATTATTAAATAGCCTCATATTTATATTCAACAAAATGCTAAAACAATAAACAAAAAAACTTATAAATATTTTTTGACGAACTTATCCCATCTTCGATTAATTCTTCTTCGAGCAAAAGCCGGAATCCCATTTAAAATAGTAAAATGAGAAACATCTCCTAAACCATCAATTAATACAAGTTCTGATTCTTTTTTTGATAATTTTCTTAATAATATATTCTTAGGCATCATTCCATAATTAAAAATTATGCAATATTTTAAAAAATATTGTTTATATATTTCTACTTGTTTTTCATATTTTTTAAGATCATATTTTTTTAAATAATATGCAAAACTTTTTGAAATTTTTCCATCATAATCTTTAATAAGTTCAATTATAAATCCATTGCCTTTATTTGTTTGTACTTCACCAAAATATTTAGGAAGATGTTGCCAGTTGTTTAGACCTTTGTTTTTTAATTGTTTGTAATATTTTATTTCTTTTTCTGATTGTTTACTGTCTTTTCTATTATTGTTTTCAAAAGTAATTTTTATTGTTTTTGTTTTATCATTTGGGTGATAATAACAAGCTCTTTCATTGCCTTTTGCTATAAAATCTTCATCTTTTAAAAAAATCAATTTTAAACTCCTATATACTATTAAATATTTTAATTAATTTATTAAATTGTTTTACATTATCAAAACATTCATTTGCTTTGTTTTGTCCTGCAAGGGCTAAGCTTTGTCTTGTTTTTTTATTATTATACAAGTATTGTATTTTTAAAGCTAAATCATAAGCATCTTCACTTTGAAATAATAATCCTGTTTTATTATCTTCAATTATTTCTAATACACCCCCACAGTTTGCTCCAAGTACACAAGTAGCACTTTTCATAGCTTCAATTGTAACTAAACCAAAGGTTTCATTTTTAGATGTCATTAAGACTATATCACAAGCTTGCATAAATGTATTTGGTTCATTCATAAAACCTAAGAATTTAATATTTTTATCTAAATTATATTCTTTGACTTTTTGTTTTAAATTTTCCAAATAAGTCACATTCATAGCAGAACCTACTATAAAAGCTTTGATATTCAAGTCTTTATCTTTTAATTCATTCATAGCTTCTATTAATAAATACTGGCCTTTCAACTCATTTATTCGACCTATTAATCCTATAATCATAGAAGCACTTGTATTTAAATCATCTTTAAAATATTGTATTTCTTCTTTATTTTTTTCTTTATAAGTTTTTGCCCCTAGATATAAAGTTTCAATCTTTGGTCTTATGTCTTGTGGTATAAATTTATTAATTTGATTTGATAATTCTTTTGTAATACATATAATAGTGTGAATATTTTTATATAAAAATTTATGATAAAAATCATCTTTAAATCTTGTCATTGTCATATGTCTAGTTTGTATAATCTTAGGTTTTTGTTTTGAAAATATCTTAGCAAGTACAGCAATAGGAATATCTTTTGTCCAATGAATATGTAAAATTTCTATTTTATTTTCATCAATTATTTTTGCAAGTTTTAATGAGTTAAAAATAGAAAAACTACTTTTTCTTTTTATATTAAAATATTTATCGTTTTTTTTAGAAAAATATTTTTCTAACTTAGAATTTGTATTTAAGACACAAATTACATTAAAGTCTTTTTTTAAAAATTGATAACATGATTTTACATATAATTCTAAACCTCCTAAATCAGGAGACAAACAAAGCTGTAGAATGCTTTTTTTACTCATTTTCTTGCATTTCAAGTATTAATGCATATTTCATATAAGAACTATATGCTGAAATAACTGCGACATTGTAAGCATGAATACCATGAAAAAGTCCACCTTTTAAAATTAAAGCTTTAAATAAAGCTCCAAATCCATGGATGAAAGGATCAAAAAAATAAGCCCTCTTACCTGTATCGTAAGATATTTTTGCACCTCTTGTTATAAACTTATGCGTAGTTCTAATCATATGTGAATAATTCGTATAAGAATAGTGTAACATATCAGCTTTTAAATCACATATATTTGTAGTTTGAACTTTTGCATGTCCAAGGGATGTTGTATAAGAACAAGCTTTTTTATTATAAAGTCTTGTAACTCTATCTGGATACCAAAGTTTGATAAAATGTTTTCCTATATAAGTTTTTCTACAAAAAGAATAAGCATCAAATTTCGAATTTTGTAAATCTAAGTTTTTTATAGCACTTATAGCATTTGTGTCTAATCTTTCATCTGCATCTATACTTAAAATCCAGTCATTTTTTGTATAAAGTGTTCCGAATGCTTTTTGAGGACCATCGCCTAAGTATTTTTGTTTTATAACTTTTGCACCCATTTTTTGTGCTATTTCACATGTTTTATCAGAACTTAAAGAATCTATTACTAAAACTTCATCACAAAGTTCTTGAACTGATTTAATAACTTCTTCTATATTATTCTCTTCATTTAAAGTAATTATATTTGCTGTTATTTTCATAAAGGAAAAACCTTTTTTTAAATTGAATGATATTATATAATATTTTTAATGTAAATAAGATATAATCGCAGTTATATAAAATCAGGACTATTATGAAACAAAAAATTGCTATTATTTGTTTATCAAAAGTAAATGGAGGAATGGAGTTAGCTTCCATTAAATTAGCAAGGCTTTTAAGT
>JADGEG010000223.1 GCA_016744485.1 Arcobacter sp.
GCAAAATCGTATGCTTCATTTGTAATGTCAGTTCCACTTATCATTCTTGAGATTTCATCAATTCTTTCATTTTTACTAAGTTCTTTTACAAAAGATATATTATTATTTTTATCTACTAAAAAATGTTGATTTGCTTTTGCTGTTAATTGAGCTTGGTGTGATATTGCGAAAATTTGATATGTTTTTGAAAGTTCATTTAATACCTGTGCAATTGATGCACTTTCTTTACCACTTAGATTTGCATCAATTTCATCTAAAAATAATATACCATCATTAACAAGTTCAAATTTGCTAATTGCCGTTAATAATGCTAATCTTAATCTATTAAATTCACCGCTACTTATTGTTTCTAATTTTGTACCATTTAGTTTAATAAGAACTTCATCATATCTGTTTTCATTTAAAAATTTATATGATACATCAATAGACACATTTTCTAAATACAAAAACTTTGAATAATAGTTTATTTTTTTTTCTAAAACTTTAGAAGATTTTTGTCTATACATAAATATTTTATTTGCTAAATCATCAACATTTAACTGAAGTTTTAAAATATTTTTTTCTTTAATTTCTTTTTCAAAAGAAATATTCTCATAGTTTTCTAATTCTTTTTCTTTTTCTTTTTTATATTTTAAAGCATTTTGTATAGATCCAAATCTTTTATTTAATGATGATAGCATTTCTATTCTATCAAGTGTACTTTCAATATTTAAGTCTTCAATTTCATTTAACGAATCTTTTGATAACTCAAATATATTATTTAACTCATTCATTGTTTCATCAAAAAAAGAACTGTTAATTTTCATTAAACTTAAAACTTTTAAAATATGAGTTTCGTAATCAAAAAAACCTTGAGCTAAATTAATAGAATCTTCAAGTTTTTCTTTTTGAGATAATTGTTTTTTTAATTCACTTAATTGTTCATATTCATTAACCTTAGGATTTATTAAAGCAATTTTTTGAATTTCAAATTTCGCATATTCTTTTAGTTCTTCAATTTCTTTTTCATCATTATTTAATTTGTTTAACTCTGCTTTAAGAATTTGTAGTTTTTTAAATGATATATCATAATTATTTTTTATTTCTTTAAAATCAATAAAATTTTTCATAGATAAATTATCCAAAAATTCAATAAGTTTGTCATTATTAAAATCACTAGTATCTTTTAAATGTAAATGTCTAACTAGCTTAGAAGAAAACACTTTCAAACTTTTTTTTGAAATTGTTTGATTATTTACAAAATATCTCACTTTGTCTTTTTTAATTTCTTTTATAATAATTTCATCATCTTTAGAGATATCAAAATTTTCATCGAAAATATTATGATTGTCTAGAATTATTTCAGCCAAACTAGATTTACATTCTTCAATACCAAAAAGTGATAAAAATGCTTGCATCAAAATAGATTTTCCAGCACCACTAGGACCTGAAAATACTATTAAACCTTTTTTAAATTCAAGACTTACATCTTCAAAAGAAAGAAGGTCATTTAAATATATTCTACTTATCATAAAAATTAATTTCCCCATCCAAGTTTTTGATTTAAAATTTTAAAAAAATTTCTCTCTTCTCTATGAATTAATTTTACTTTATGTGATGAAATTTTAATTTTTACACTTGAATTTTGTTTTATTTCATAAGTATCTTGACCATCAATTATTAAAACTGCACCTTGCTTATCTAAAATTGTAAATTCTATTTCAAAGTTTGCAGGTAATACTAAGGGTCGTTGTCTTAATGAATGAGAAGCAATAGGTGTTAAAATAAATGCTTCAGTTAAAGGATATACAATTGGTCCACCAACAGATAAATTATATGCTGTTGAACCAGCTGGTGTGGATAAGATTATTCCATCACCATAATAAGAATTAAATGGTATATTATCAATTTTTGCATTAATTTTAATCATCGAAGATATAGACTTTCTTGATATTACGATATCATTAAAAGCAATACATGTTTTATTTCCCACTAATGCTTCAATTAACATTCTGTTATCTATTGTATATAGATCTTTTTTAAAGTTTTCTACAAAACTTAAAACATCATCAAAAATTATATCAGTTAAAAATCCTAAGGTTCCTAAATGTATTCCTAGTATTGCTTTTTTATACATATAAGTTTTTCTAACAACAGATAATAAAGTACCATCTCCACCAAGTGAAATCAAAAAATCTGATTCTTGGCATAATTCTTTTAAAGAAAATCCATCTTCACCTATCATTTTTGCACTATTTTTTTCTAAGATAATATCAATTCCATATTCTTGAAAATATGTTTTAATTTTAAAAAAATCATTTTTTATTTCTGGTGAATTTGGTTTTAAAATTATACCAGCTATATTACATGTTTTTAATTTCTCATTACAAGTAATAATTTTCAATTTAATTCTTAATTATGATTTTATCATGAGATTTTTTATATCTATTATTATGTTCATTAATATTAGTGATTTGTGTTTTTTGCTTAATATTTAATAATTCTTTTGAAGCTTTTGCTTCTTCTTCATTTTCATAAGCCCCTATAATAATTCTTGCAAAATTATTATCTTTTCCATACCTATAAAGTAAAACATCATTATTAATATTTTGTTTTTCTAAGAGATCATTAATATTTATATTTTTTTTTTTATTTTCGCCTAAATCAATAGAATAAAAGCTACTTTTATTCTTT
>JADGEG010000053.1 GCA_016744485.1 Arcobacter sp.
CTTATATATTGTATAATTTTTAAATATTTTATAAATATCAGCGATGACTATTTTAAAAAACAAAAAAATAAACTCTAAAATTTACTGGAACCTATTTTAAATAAAAATAATGGTTTTATTAAATATTAGCTAATACATCATCTAATCTTTTAAAGCCTTCATCTATCTCATCATTTGTAATAGTAAGTGGGGGAAGAAATCGTAGAGTATTTTCTCCTGCTCTTAAAACTAAAAGTTTTTTCTCAAAACATAATGCTACGATTTTTGATAAAATATTACTATCTTTAAGTCTAAGTCCTAACATAAGACCAAGACCAACTTCATCTAGAAATAAATTTTGATATTTTATATATATCTCATTTAGTTTTTTTGTAAAATATACAATCGTTTCATCTAAAGTACCATCTTTTTTAAGTTTTACTAATATATCTAATACAGTACTTGATGCTTGGGTACTTAAATAATTTCCACCAAAAGTTGAGCCATGATCTCCTGCTTCAAAGATATTTTTATGCTTACATAAAACTGCACCAATAGGCACACCTCCTGCTAAACCTTTTGCAATAGTTATTATATCAGGTTTGATATCATACAAGTTTGATGCTAGGAATTCACCAGTACGATAAATACCTGTTTGTACTTCATCAACCATAAATAATATTTTATTTTTTTGCAAAAATATTTCTAATTCTTGTATATCTTTTTTTGCAAAAGGAAGCACACCACCTTCACCTTGAACAAGTTCAATCATAACTGCTACTGTTTCATTGTCAATAGAAGTATATATATCATCAATAGTATTATCATATGAAAAACCAGCAGGATAAGGTGAAAAGTTCTTCGTATGAAACTTATCTTGACCTGTTGCTTTAACCGTGGTTATAGTTCGTCCATGAAAAGAATTTTTTAATGTAATGATTTTATATCTTTTATTTTCAAAGTTTTTTTGACCATATTTTCTAGCTATTTTAATAGCACCTTCATTTGCTTCTGCACCTGAGTTTGCAAAAAACATAGCCATATCCATCTTTGCTAAGTGGGATATTTTTTGTGCTAGTTTAATTTGTGGTTCTATACTATATAAGTTTGAAGTATGTATTAAGTTACTTGCTTGTTCGTAAATACTTTTACTTAATGTTTCATTTCCATGCCCAACACTAACAACACCAATACCAGCTGTAAAATCAATAAAGTTATTGTTTTTATCATCAAATAATGTAGCATTATTTCCTTTTGTAAAATTAACATATTTTTTTGCATATGTATTTAAAATATATTTTTTATCTAAGTCTTCTAAGTTCATTATAAACCTTTTAATTTATTTTTAGTACAAGATTATCATATTTTATGATAATCTTGATATTCTACCAAGTTTACCTCAAAATATAGTTAAAAAATGATCAGCTTTGAATGTTAAAATATTATTTATTTTCTTAAATAAATCAGTCTATATATCATAGGAACATAATATAGATTTAATACAGTTGCCCATAAAATTCCAAAACCTAATGATATAGCCATTGGTTGTAAAATCAAAGCTTGTCCAGAAGCAAAAAATATCAAACTACTTAATCCTAAAACAGTTGTCGTTGAAGTTAATAAAATAGGTCTTAATCTTAAAGTTGCTTGTTTTTCTAACTCATCTATTGTCGTAGCTTTTTTAATAAAATCCATCATAATAATACCATCATTTACAATAACACCAGCTAAACCAACCATACCTATCATACTTGGCATGGTTAGATTTATATCCATAATAAGATGTCCAAGTAAAACACCCAATGCTGATAAAGGAATAGTGGAAATTATAATCAAAGGTTTAATAATAGAATTAAACATCCATACTAGTGCCATCATTATAAGAATAACAGCTATTATACCTGCTTGCATCATCTCTTTTTGAACTTTTTGATTTTCTTCTTCTTCACCTTTGATTTTTAGTTTTACTTTTTTTCTTAAGTCTTTGATATCATCTTCTAATATAGAATATACTTCAGCTGAAGTAATATCATTTATACTTGCAATTACACTTATAATTTGTTTATTATTTTCTTTAAATATTTGTGTATATGCAGGAAGTTTAATAAAGTCTACAACTTGAGATAGTAATACTTTTTGATTTGAAGAAGTATTAACTTCAAAAGTATCCAAACTATCTAAAATATCTTTTGCTAAACTTTTAAAAACTATATTTACAATACCATTATTATCAAACATTTTAGAATATGTGGCTTTAAAATAAAAAGGTCTTAGTTCATTTAAGATACTTTGTTCGCTAATTCCTAAATCATGACCATAAGAATTAACTTTAAATTTTAATTCATAATTTCCTGTTAATGCATCATCGAAGATATTTGACACTCCTTTTATTTGTCCTAACTTATTTTTTAGTTTTTTAATAGCTAAAGATACTTCATTTTTATTTCCAGATATTGCTATTTCAATATCGTTTTTTACAATACCTGATTGTAATACAAATATTTTTAATTCATCAAATTTATTTGATTTTATATCTTTTTGTAATATTATTTTTAATTTTTTCTCAATATCCTTTGCATCTACAGTTCTAATCATATTGGTATCATCATACTTAGGTGATAAATAAGGATTAATATAAACTTCAAAAAAGTTACTAGGTTGTTTTTCATAAAGATTTAAAAATAATTGAAAATAAAACTCTTCATATTGAGCTTGATTTTTACCATCAAGTTTTAATCCTGTAACAGAAGTCAATGAGGAGATGGAGGTTTCAAAATTTGCATTTTTTAATATCTTATTTTCTAATTTAAAAACTTCTTTTTCTGTTTGTTCTATTTTTTTACCAACTCCTACTGAACCTGAGATATAAATCTGTGTTGAATCAAATGCTGGCATAAATGTAAATTTTTGTGATTTAAAAATATAATAAGTAGACATAATGATAATAAATAACATAAGAAAAATACTTAGATATTTACCTCTTAATAAAAAATTTAATATCTTAAGATAAATTTTATAATTGAAATCCCAAACTTTGTGAGACTTTTTTTCATTTTTATTAACTTTTAAAATTTCTTTTGCATGCAAAGGTAGAAAGAAAAATGCTTCAAACAATGAAGATAAAAGTAAAATACTAATCATAATAGGAAGTATTTGCATAAATCGTCCCGTATCTCCTGTCATTAAAAGTATTGGCAAAAATGCAAATATAGTTGTAGCAGTTGCTGTTAAAACAGCAGGGTACATCTCTACGGCACCATCAATAGCCGCATCATACTTACTTTTACCCATTTCCATGTGACGATAAATATTCTCTCCCACAACAATAGCTTCATCAACTAACATTCCTAAGGCAATTAAAGCACCTAATAAAGAAAGCATATTTAAACTATATCCTAAAAAATCAGCTGCGATTAAACCTATCATAAAAGAAGTTGGAATTCCAATAGCAATAACAATAGCAATTCTTATGTTTATAAAGAAAAATAAGGCAATAAATAATAAAATTAAACCAAATAAAATATTTGCCACAACTGTATTTAACCTATTCTTAATCCAAACAGAAGTATCTGTGTATGTGTCAAATTTTAAATTTGGATACTTTTTTTCAAAATCTATTGTAATTTGTTTTATTTTTTTAACCAATTCAATAGAATCACCTTCTAAACCTTTATTAATACCTATTGCTACATTTTTATGTGCATTAAAATGTGAAAGATTTGATACATCTCCTAAAACATATTGAACATTTGCTATATCTTTTAAATATATTTTTTTACCATTAATTCTTAAAATTGTATTTTGTATATTGTTTATATTTTTTTCACCATTAAAAGTAGATAAATAATAATGTTTACTTGTATCTTTAATAATACCAATAGGAAAAATACTACTTAAAGACTGCACGGCATTAATAACACTAGCTTTATTTAAATCATAAGCATTTATCTTTTCATCATCAAAAATAATCAGTAATTCTTTATCACTTTTTCCAAATACACTAACTTGTGATAAATCTTTTAATTGCATTATTTTTGATTTTATTTCATCTGCAATTTTAATCAAATATTCTATTGATTCTTGTTTTTTATTCTCTTTTGAATAAACGGCAACTGTTATTAAAGGAAAAGCATGTTCGATACTTTTAACACTTGGTTCATCCATATCTTGAGGTAAATTAGTTTTTATTTTTGAAATTATATTTTTTACATCATAAAGAACTTTTTGTATTTGACCTCCATCTTTTAAATCAAGCTTGATTGAAAAAAAACCACTTTTAATACTTGAAGAAATTTTATCAACTTGACTCATACTTAATAATTCATCTTCGATATCAGATACTGCAATTTTATCTAAAATATCGGCACTAGCACCTGCATAAGAACCAGAGATTGAAACTGCATCCATAGAAGAAGGAGGGAAAATTTCTTTTGGTATATTTAAATATGCAAAAATAGAAAGAATTAAAATAAAAACAAATAAAAAATGGTTTAAAATTGGTTTATTTAAAGCAAACTGTATAATATTTTTTATCATTTTTTATCTTTCAGGTCAATAATCAAAGGATTATAAACTAAGTTTTTAAATTTTGCATCTTCTAGTTGTTGGGATAAAAATTTGTTTTCTTCTTTTAACGAAATATAATGTGCATATAATTTATTAATATCTTTACTTACATAATAAATATTATTTCGTAAATATATTTTAGGAAAGAATAAAAATAAAACAATAAACAAAGTAGTAAATACTATGATTAAAGAATTATTATAAGTAAGTTTAATCAAATTTAAAAATCCTTAATTTTGAACTTCTACTTCTAATATTTTGTTTTATCTCTTTTGTTGTTGGTATAATTGGTTTTTTTGTTAATATTCTACCTAAAGCATTATTATTTCCACATTCACACTTATATACAATCCTTGGACAATTACAAGATTGTGTCCATTTTTTAAAATATTTTTTTACAATTTTATCTTCTAAAGAATGAAAAGAAATAATAGCTATAAGGCAATTTCGTGGTTTTAAAGTTTCAATAGATCTAAACAAGCTATTTAAAACTCCTAATTCATCATTAACTTCAATTCTAATAGCTTGAAAAGGAAGAGTAGCAGGATGAAGTTTTTTTTTGTACATATTTTTTAATAAAAAATCAGCCAATTGTTTACTAGATGCAAAAGGTCTATTATTAACAATTAGTGAAGCTACTTTTTTATATTCTCTAACTTGTGCATAGTCTTTGAATATTCTTTCTAAGTCATTTTGTGAGTATGTATTTACAACAATATTCGCATCTAAAGTTTGATTTTGATTCATTCTCATATCTAAAACTTCACTAGTAAAACCAAAACCTCTTTGTGTCTTATCAAGTTGTAGTGATGACACACCAATATCTGCTAAAATACCTTTAATATCGTATTGTTTGTAATCTTCTAAAAGGTTTTTAAAGTTACCTTGATTAAAAATAATTCTTGACTTAAATTGTTCAAGTCTTAGTTTAGAAAATTCTAATGCTTCTTTATCTTGATCATTACAAATCATATTTATAGTTTTATTACGAGATAACAAACCAAAACTATGTCCACCAAAACCAATTGTACAGTCTATGATATAAGAGTTGTTTATATTTTTAAAGGTATTTAATATTTCATCGTATAATACGGGTACATGTGGAATTTGCATTCACATAATCCTTAAGTTATTTATCGTATAATATCTAAAATATATTTAAAAAAAGGAATAAATGGTGAATATAGGAATTATAGGACTAGGTCTAATGGGTGGTTCTATTGCAAAAGCACTTAAAAAATATGATATTGCAGAAAAAATATATGGATTTACAAAGTCAAAAACAACAGCTAAAGAAATAAAAAAATTAAATCTTGTTGATGAAGTATTAAGTTTAGAAGATTTGAAAAAAAAATCAGATCTTATTATCTTAGCTATTCCTGTTGATTCAATCTTAGATATGATGAATAATTTAAAAGATATCTCTTCAACTACAAGTATAATAGACTTTGGTTCAACAAAAAGTATTATTGTTGAAAATATACCACAAAGTATTAGAAAAAATTTTATAGCAGCTCATCCAATGACTGGAAACGAAAAATTTGGACCAAAAGCTGCAATGAGTGACTTGTATGAAGGTACAACTATTGTTTTTTGTGATTTAGAAGATAATGATGAGTATCATATTAAAAAAGTATATAAAATATTTCAAAAAATAGGAATGAGAATTATAAGAATGAACTCAAAAGAACATGATATCCATGCTTGTTATATGTCTCATTTACCTCATCTTATATCTTTTAGTCTTGCAAATACTGTAATGAGTCATGAGGATCCAAAGTCTATTATAGCATTAGCTGCAGGTGGGTTTAAAGATATGAGTAGGGTGGCGAAATCAAGTCCTGATATGTGGACAGATATTTTTAGACAAAATAAAAACAATCTTCTTTCTTCTTTGAATCTTTTTGAAGAACATGTTCAAAAAATTAAATTAATGCTTGAAAATGATGAGTATGAAAAAATGAATATTTGGATGGAAAAGGCAAATTCTTTACATAAAATATTATGATCTAATATTAGTTTGAACTTCAAAAGCTTGAAGATGTTCTTTTACATCATGACATCTAATAATTGAAGCACCTTTATTAACAGCTTCAAGGTGTATAGCTAATGTTCCTGCTAATCTTTGTTCTGCACTACTTGTTATAATCTCATTAATCATAGACTTTCTACTAGCTCCTAATAAAATCTCATATCCAAAATGTCCAAAATAATCTAAGTTTTTTATTAAAGTTATATTATGTTCTAAAGTTTTTCCAAAACCAATTCCAGGATCTAAAATGATATTTTTAATATTAAACTTTTTTGCTTTTAATATTCTTTGTTTAAAAAAATCATTTACTTCCAACAGAACATTTTCGTATCTTGGATTGTCTTGCATATTTAATGGATTATTCTGCATGTGCATTAAAACAACACTTGCTTTATATTCACCTATTATTTTGGCTACTTCATCATTTTGTAAAGCACTTATATCATTAATGATTGTAAATCCACAATCAAGTGCATATTTTATTACTATAGGATTATATGAATCTAAAGAAAAAGTACTTCTTTCATATAATTTATCTTTTTTTATTAAATCAATAATATCTTTTAGTCGTAATAATTCTTCTTTACTTGATACAGCTAAACTTCCTGGACGACTTGAAACTGCACCAATATCAATAATATCAGCACCATTATTTATCATAGATAAAATTTTGCTCTTAGCATTTAAAAAAGAAAATCTACTTTTGTGAAAAAATGAATCTTCATTGGCATTTAAAATACCCATAATCTTTACTTTATTAATTAGCATATGAAGATTTATATTGTGAATTAATATGGTTTGCACTTATATTTTTTGAATTTAATAAAGTAAGCAATAACATTGTTAATATATTAATTGGTTTTGTATTTAATTCAAGTAATTTAATAGATTTTGAAAAATAATTAAGTTCTTCTTCATTTAAACAAGTTTTTTGTAGATTTATTTTAAGTAGTATTGATTCAATTAATTTTTTTGCTTCTTTTTTATTTATTCTTTGGTTTTGTTTTAAAAAATAATAAATTTCTTTTAAGTCTAAATTTTTTATATCTAAGTTTGATGCAGTCATAGCTGTAAATTTACTTAAATACATATAAGGTATTCTTGAAAATATTGTAGGAAGCAAAGATGATTTGGATTTGATAATAAAAATAAACACTATATTTAAAGGAGGTTCTTCTAATATTTTTAATAAAGAATTTTGTGCTTCTTTTCTAAATGTTTGTCCACAAATAAAAATATATTTTGTTTCATCTGAGCATATATATGCTTCTTTAATAACTTCAGATGCTTGGGCTAATAAAAAGTCATCTTTATCTTCATTTCTTATTATTCTAATTGATCTTTTTTTATAAAAATCATTAATAGAAGCTATGGTTTTATCAATACTATTAACTATTAAAATAGAAGATGATTCAATTTTAGATTTTAGCATATTATGATTAGTGTTCTACATTTATTTGAGCAAACAATGAAGCACTTAAGGTTTTATTAAATAATCTAAACATTTGAAGCAATTTAAGATCTAATGCTTCATCTTGACTATTTAAGTTAAAAGCATCTTGGGTTTCTTCGTCTAATAACCATAAAAATGAATTTTTTGAAATTTTTGCAATATTAGCTCTTATATCTTGACTTCTTCCAATATACCAAAAACAATAACCATTAGGAAAAGATATATTTAACATATCTTTTACAAGATTTATATCTATGTCAGATGTACTTGAATCTAATTTTACATAAAAAGATTTAAAATCATAAAAAGGTAAAAAAGGACGATTTTCTTTTTTGGCATTAATGTTTGTTAATATATATTGTAAAAACCATTCTCTATTATTATCTGTTAGTATAATAATAGATGATTTTTTATCCAAAATATTTACAATAAACTTAGACACCAAAGGAGTCCATTCATATTTTTTTTCTTCCAACCAAGGGGTGATTAATCTATCTGTTCTAATAGTATCAATTGTCCAGTTTAAAAATTCTTGCATTATTATTTATCCAAATTATATGCTTCATGTAAAGCTCGTACGGCTAATTCTGCATATTTTTCTTCAACAATCATAGAAATTTTAATTTCAGAAGTAGATATAATTCTAATATTAATACCTTCTTGTGCTAAAGTTGAGAATGCTTTTGATGCTACACCTGTATGTGATTTCATACCAACTCCTACTATTGATATTTTACAGATAAATTCATTATAATCAATCTTTTGTGTATCTTTAACGAATTTTTCCATAACATTTTTACATTTTTCAAAATCATTTGTAGGAATTGTAAAATCTAAATCTGTTTTTCCATCTACTCCAACAGTTTGTACAATCATATCAACATTAATATCTTCATTTGCAAGTGAAGAAAAAATAGATGCTGCAATTCCAGGTTTATCAGAAACTTTAAACATACCTACACGAACTTGATCTTTATCAACTGCAATACCACTTACTACTGGTTTTTCCATAATATTTTCTTCCTTAGTTATTAGTGTTCCTTCAACATCAGGAGTAAAACTACTTCTTGAGATTAAATTTACATTTAATTTTTTTGCCATTTCTACAGATCTATTTTGTAATACTTTTGCTCCTGATGAAGCTAATTCTAACATCTCATCATATGATATTTTATTTAATTTTTTCGCTTTTGGTTCAATCCTAGGGTCTGTTGTATAAATACCATCAACATCTGTATATAATTCACAAAGATCTGCTTTAATTGCACCTGCAATAGCAACAGCACTTAAATCAGAACCACCTCTACCCAATGTTGATACTCTATTGGTATTATATGTAATGCCTTGAAACCCTGCGACAATAATAATATTACCATTTTTTATTTCATTTTTTAAATTTTTAACATCTATTGATTTAATTCTAGCATTTGTATGTTTGTCATCTGTAACAATTCCAGCAATTCTACCACTCATTGAAATTGTTTTATAATTATGTTCATTTAATACAATCGATAATAAAGAAGAGGTAATTCTCTCTCCCGCACTCAATAACATATCAAGTTCATTTTTTTTTGGTTTTTTTGATAATTTATGAGCATATTTTAATAGCTTGTTTGTTTCTCCACTCATAGCAGATACAACGGCAATAATATCATGTCCTTCATCTCTTTGTTTTGAAATAATTTTTGAAACATTTTTTATTTTTTCTAAATTAGCTACACTAGTGCCACCAAATTTTAATACTTTTAACATTTATTTCTTATCCTTTTAAATATAACCTTGACTCTTAAAATATGTAATGACTTCTTTATATACTGGTCTTTTAAAAAAAGCTATATAATCATAAATCTTTTTTGTAGATACAAATTTATATGCACCAAATTCTGGTATTTTGGTATTTATATTAATTTTTGCACCTTTGTTTAATTTCACTAAATAATATTGTTGTTCTTGTCCATCATAAGGGTACATCTTCTTTGCTATTAAAGCAGGAAAGTCATATGATATTAATTTAGGATAAGAAGATATAATTTCAACCTCATTTGTACCAATTTCTTCTTCTAATTCTCTAAACAATGCTTCTTTAGGTGTTTCACCTTTATCTATTCCACCTTGAGGAAATTGCCAAGCATCAGATATATCAGTTCTTGAAGCTATAAATATTTCACATTTTTCTGGATATTTAGCAGATAAAACAATTGCTGCGACATTTGGTCTATAATTTTTATCTTTTTTTGTATTTTCATCAATCATAAACAATGTTTTCCTTATAATAACTTAGATATTATATTTCATTTAGGATTAAACATTGCTTTTATACATTCATATACCATTTTGCGATAGCAAATGCTTTTATTGTGCCTTTAACTCATATGTCGATATGTTTCATTTGAAAGAAACATATATGAAAGCACTAAAAATACAATTAAAAAATGACTTAGAACATTATTGCTCTAGTACTAAAGTAAAAACTGTTTTTATTGGTGGGGGAACTCCTTCATGTATTGATGCCCAAGAATACGAAGAAGTTTTTTCTATATTAAAACCATTTTTAATGCAAGGTGCAGAAATAACAAGTGAAGCTAATCCAAACTCAGCTTCTAAAACATGGCTACACGATATGTATAATTTAGGAGTCAATAGAATAAGTTTTGGTGTTCAAAGTTTTGATGATGATAAATTAAAATTTTTAGGAAGAACTCATAAAGCTAAAAGTGCTATAAATGCTATACAAAATGCAAAATGTATAGGTTTTAAAGATATCAATTGCGATATAATTTATGGAGTACATAATGATACCTTTCAATCTTTAAAAAAAGATTTTGATATAATACAAAATTTAGAGATCAATCATTTAAGTGCTTATTCTTTAATCATAGAAGAGGGTACAAAATTTTTTAATAAGAAAAAAATCAAAATAGATGATGAGGATTTATCTTATAAAATATTTGATTATTTAAAAACTTTAGGTTTTAATCAATATGAGATATCTAATTTTGCAAAAGATAAAAAAGACCAATCTAGACACAATTTTGGATATTGGGAATACGATGATTACTTAGGCATTGGTGCTGGTGCTGTTGCTTGTATAAATAGTGTTAGATATTATCCTAAAAAAGATATTCAAGAATATATTAATAATCCTTTGGAGTATGAAAAAGAGCTTTTAAGTACAAATGATGCAAAAACCGAAAAAGTATTATTAGGCTTACGATGTTCAAATGGAGTTTCTAAAAATACTTTTAATAAAAATGAGCTTAAAAAATTACAAATATTATTAGATGAAGATAAAATTATGCAAAAAAATGAACGAATTTATAATAAAAACTATTTATTAGCAGATGAAGTCTCACTTTTTATTTTAGATTAAAAAAAAAGGTGGTTATTTTATCTATTTCAGGGGAAAAAATACAAATACATTTTAAAAT
>JADGEG010000054.1 GCA_016744485.1 Arcobacter sp.
GCATAAGGTATGGCACTAAAAATATTAAGTTTGAGATAGATAGAAAATCTACTCTCAAAAATACATATATTAATGTTAATGCTAGAGGGGTATTGGTAAAAACCAATAATAATACCAGTATCAGAAATATCAATAAAATGGTACTAAAAAAATCATTTTGGATAAATAAAAAACTTGATATATTTAAAAAAATATCAGTAAATAAAAATATAACTACAGGTGGAAGACTTTATTACCTAGGTAAAAGTTATTATGTAAATATAGTTAAAGATAAAGATACTAAAAATATTACTATTAACTTTACTCATTCAAAATTTAATATAACTATGCCATTAAATTATACAAATACTGAGCTTAATAATGCTATTGAAAGATTCTATAAGCAAAAAGCAATAGAGAAAATAACACCACTTACAAGAAAGTGGGCTAAAGCTATGGAAGTAACTCCTGAACATATAAGTTATAGATACTCTAAAAATAGATGGGGTTCTTGTAGCTCAACTAATCGTATCTCATTTAATTATCATTTAGTAAAACTATCTTCTTCACTGATTGAATATGTTGTTATACACGAATTAGTTCATATAACTTTTCAAAACCACTCAAAAGAGTTCTGGAAATTAGTTCATAAACATCTATCAGATTACAAAGAAAAAGAAGAAAAAATTAAATTGTTTGAAAAGCTGATTTAAGAGATATTCTTTATTATACACTAATTTTCAGATAATTCAATGTGTGCTTACACAAAGGCTGATGTAGATTTATTAGATAAGATGGATCATCTGCTTTAAACTGTAAAACTAATATGTTTGATATTAAGTCAAAATAAAAATTTTTCTACAATATCTTAATTAAACATAATCCTTACATGCCAAATATTACGAACTAATGTATAAACTTGTAAATATAATAAAATATAGTTATAATACTTTATTAATAAAAGGAGCTATATAATGCAGTATCCAACTTTTACAAAAGAACATAAATCATTAATGTCAAAGCATTTAAGTGAAGATATTTTTAATAAATTAAACACATTAAATACTTCAAGTTTTTTTACTTTAGAACAAGCTATTAATTCAGGAATAAAAAATCCAGATAGTGGCATAGGAGTTTATGCAGGAGATGAAGAATCATATAAAGTTTTTGAAGATTTATTTGACCCAATTATAGAAGAGTATCATGGTTTTGCAAAAGATGATAAACATCAAAGTAATTTAGATGCTAATGACCTAATAGCACCAAATCCTGATGTTAAAGGTAAATATATTATATCTACTAGAATTAGAGTAGGAAGAAATTTAAAAAATATACCCCTGGGTCCTGCTATTTCAGATGAACAAAGATTAGAAGTTGAAAAGCTTGTATCAAAAGAGCTTAGTAATTTTGAAAATGATTTATCAGGTACATATTATCCTCTTGATGGTATGAGTGAAAAAGATAAAAATACCTTAATAGAAGATCATTTTTTGTTTAAAACAGGAGATAGGTTTTTAGAATCAGCTGGACTTAATAAAGATTGGCCAAAAGGTCGAGGTATTTATCACAATGACGAAAAGACTTTCTTAGTTTGGATTAATGAAGAAGATCAATTAAGAATTATATCTATGCAAAATGGTGGGAATATTAAAGAAGTTTTTCAAAGACTTTGTAAAGCAATTCAAAAATTAGAAGAAAATATGTCCTTTTCTTTTAATGAACATTTAGGATATATTACTTCTTGTCCTACAAATTTAGGTACAGCTATGAGAGCTAGTGTTCATATAAAACTACCAAATTTAGCACAAAATATGAAAGAGTTTGAGAAAATTACTAATAAATATTATCTTCAAATAAGAGGAATTCATGGTGAACACTCGCAAAGTGAAGATGGTATTTTTGATATTTCAAATAAAAGAAGACTAGGAGTTACTGAAGTGCAATGTGTACAAGATATGTATGATGGTGTTGTTGCATTGATAAAAAAAGAACAAGAGTTTTAATATAAAATATTTATGAAAAAGTCTTTTTCTCTTCTTGAGCTAATTTTTGCTATTGTTGTTTTAGGTATTATTGCATCTTTTGCAATACCTAAATATATGGATACAAAAGATTCTGCTATTATATCTACTATTAAACGAGATATTTTAACTGTTAGTACTTCAATTCAAAGTTATTATTTAATTAATCAAAAACTTAATAAAATATCAGATGCAGTAACTTTACATTCTAATCATTGGATAATTGAAGATAAAAAAATAACATTTAAAGATAATAATAAAGATTGTTTAATTCTAGAGCTTAAAAATGATACCACAGGAGTATACTTAAATCAGATTATCATAAAAAATTCTGGAAGAATATGTGAAAAATTAAGTCAAAGTGGAGTAATTTCAAAAAAGACTTCTTTATATTAGCAAAAGATAATGAGTTAAAATAAATTAATCTTATTTAAGCTTTACAAATGTTTTACTCTTAAATTTTTTTTTATAATTCCACTTTTTATTATCTTACAATATATTCCTCTATGTAACTCAACTAATTTAGGAAGTCTTGAGTCAAACACACTTAATTTATTACAAAGCTTACAGTTTTGCATTATTTCTAGCTCTACATCTTCAATACTTAAAATTTCCCCTATTGGATAAATATGAGGATCAAAATCTAATAAAATATTTTCACCATAAGACCCAAGTTCAAGTTCAATATTATTATCTTTTGCTATATCATAAGCTTTTTTTCCTATAATCATAACTGTGCTATTTTCATTTTTACCTGCAAATTTATCATTTTTAATACCATAGTTTTTTATCATAACTAGTTCATCAACAACTGGTCTTATCTTAGTTTGTTTACCTCTTTTTGCACTAAAAATTTCGATAATATTTCCTAAAGTATTCATTTACTTATATTTTCCTTTAAAATTTCTAAAAAATCTTTTTTATTCCAACTACCAGGGTATTTATTTAAAAGTTTTTTTTCTTTTGATAAAATAAAAAATGTAGGTGTCATACCTTTGTAAGTTTTATCTAATCCAAATGGTAATTGTGTTTTATCTATATCTATTTTCATAAAAATATAATTTTTATTTATAGCTTTTTTAACAATATCTAAATTTAGAACTTCTTTATTCATAATTTTACAAAAATGACAAGTTTTTGAATGTGCATATATTAATAAATATTTATCATTTATTACTGCATCTTTTAAACTTTTATTTTCTTTTTTATACTTAGATAATTTAGTATTTCTTTTATTTTTCTTTACATAATATTCATCATACTTCATTATATATTTTGTAAGATGTAATATTTCTTCTTCACTTAGTTGATTTTTCATACTTAATTTTTTATCATAATATTTTAAGATATATTTATCGCAAATACTATTATCTAAATTTGGATTATATAAATAGTCTTGTAAATATTCTTCTATTTCTATTTCTTGCATTTCAGGATCTTCTATATCACCTATGTGTTTAGGACTTCTCATAATTGCATAAGTTAGCATATTTATACTTGGTGCTTTTAAATTGAGTATTTTGTTATTTTTAGTAAAAAAGTTTTCTTTTAATTTTTTCATAGGAATATAATTTACATGACAGGATGAACATTTTTTTTTAAATATTCGTTCACCTTTTTTATAATCTTCATTTGCATAACTATTAATTATAAATATCATTATAAATAGTATTATTTTTATCATGAAATCTCCTAATTAAAAATAAAAAAGTATGAAGCACCATTTACTATCCTCATACTTTTAAGAATTTATTAAATTAATATTAAACTAGAACTTAAACTATTCCAGGATTACCTTTAACACCTATTATATCAGGAGTATCAACTTTTAAATTAGAAATATGCTTTAAATTTCTCATATATGTTTCAACAGTTTCCCAAATAGGCTCTCCTGGTGATTTTGAACCAACAGTAGACCAACCAGCTACTTTGTATGATTTATTAGCTTGCAATTTTTTACCATTTTTAGTAAGTTGTATATTTGTAATTCTTTCACCCATTTTAGCTTTTGGATTAATACGATAAGATATTCCACCAGTTCTAACCATATCTCCACCTTGTTGATAAAAAGGATCTGCATTAAATAAGTTATCAGCTACATCTTCTAAAATAGCCTTTATATCACTTCCTTTTATATCTCGTGCATATGTTTCTGGATAAGTCATTGCTGTTTGAGTCATAAGATCATCAAATGTTACAGTTTGACCAGGCATAATACTCGTACCCCATCTAAAACCAGGTGATAAAGATATGTCAGCACCTTTAACATCGATTAATGCATCACAAATTATTTGATCCCAAGAACCATTAAAATTACCTCTTCTAAACAAAGTTTCATCAGTTGTAGCAATTGGACGTGTTAGTTCCTTCATAAAAGGAGCTCTTACATCTTGGATATATTTTTTCATTGATTTATCTTCTTGTATTAAATCAGAAAAAATAGGAAGAAGTGTAAACTTAAAGTCTTTTATTTTACCATTTTGAATATCAAGATCAAGAACATTTAAAAATTTACCATTAGACCCTGCATTACAAACATGAGTTATACCTTTAGCATTTTTGACTTTGACAGCTTCAGGAATACCATCATGAGTATGCCCACCCATAATAAAATCAATTCCCGTACAAACTTGGGCCATTTTTTGATCAACATCAAAACCATTATGAGATAAAACAATAATAGCATCTGGTTTTTCTTCTTCTTTAATAAGATCAACTAATTCTTGCATTTCATCAATTCTAATTCCAAATGTCCAATCAGGAATAAATCTTTGAGGATTAGCAATAGTTGTATAAGGAAAAGCTTGTCCAATAACAGCAATTTTATTTTTACCCATTTTTTGCATACTATAAGGTTTAAAAGCTAATCCTGAATCTTCATCATAAGCATCAGCTCCATCCATTAAAGCATCTTCTTTTACAAAAACATTTTGTGCTAAAAATTGAGCATCTAAAGCTTTAATATTTTTAAAAATTTCTTCAACCTTATATGTAAATTCCCAATGCCCAACAGCTAAATCGACACCTAATAAATTCATAGCTCCGACCATATCAGCTCCTCTTGTATAAAGAGCAGTCGCAGAACCTTGCCAAGTATCTCCACCATCAAGTAATAAAGTTTTTTCTTTCCCAAAATTATTTCGTAAAAAATCAACTACAGTTTTAATTTGAGCAAAACCACCAACTTTTCCCATAACTTTTGCATGTTTTTCAAAATTTACATTAGAATATGCATATTCTAGTCTTTTATTACCTTTGATACCATAATAATCAAGTAATTTTTCACCAACTATATGAGGAGGTTTTCCATAATTTTCAAAAAAACCTAAATTAACACTAGGTTCTCTAAAATAAACAGGTAACAATTGTGCATGAGAATCTGTCATATGCATAAGTCTTACATTTCCAAAGTTTTTTAATTTATAATAATCTTCTAATTTATTAGTTTCTGGTATTCTCGTATGAGAATTAGCAAAAACAGGAGCAGCACCAAGTACTGCCATCATATATACAAATTCTCTTCTACTAAATTTACTCATTATTTACCTTTATATTATGTATTATTGTTCTGAACCAACTACAGTAAATCCCATAGAAGTCCAAGCTTGCATACCACCTCTATAATATTTAATTTTAGAAGCTGGATAACCCATATTTAATAAAGCATACTTAGATCTTGTAACCATACCTGGAGTTTGTCCACACCAATATCCATTACAATAAGCTACAATAGTTTTTGCATTAGAAAAATCTAATTTTCCATTTTTTTCAACAACACCTAAATCATCTTCCATCGCTTCAATAGCAGTATCTTTTGATTCAAAATTTTTAAAAGGAATATTAATAGCTCCAGGTATTCGCAATCTTTCATACCAACCAGGTGTTCTACTATCAACTATTACAATACTTTCATCTTTTTGTGCTTTTTTCATATACTCTATAAACTCTAGCTCACCTAGAGTTTCTACACCATTAGCTAATATCATGGGCTGAGGCATTCCTCTATTTGTAGTTTCATACAAATGTGAGATTTTATTACCAGCTTTTTGATTTCTCATTATGGTAAATTTCTCATCATTCAAGTTCATTTTTATTGATTTCACACCTTTTTTGATAGCTATAAATTTTTGGGCATAACTTGAAGTAAAACACAAGCTTGTAATAAAACAAGCTAGTAGTAATTTTTTTGAAGTTTTCATAAAATTCCCTTTATTTTAATATTTATATTGATCACCTGGAACTGTTAAACGCCAAGTTTCATTTGCTTCTTGCTTTTGTTGTAAGGCTCTTATTGCAAATGAACAAGCTCTCCAAGCAGCATAAGAAGTTGAAACAGTTCCTGTTTTTTTCTTCTTTTTATTAAGAATATTAATCGTTTTTGCACCAGATTTAATAGCTTTTTGTGTAGCTTTAATGTATTGAGTAGTACTCATTCCTAATCTTTTAAATTCTATTCCTTCTTTTACAGCTACATTATTAAATGTAGAAGCTAACCCTATTACATCTTTTATATTATTCGTTTTAGTATTACATACTTCTTTAACATCTATATTTAATGCAATTTTTGTTATTTCATTTTCTACATATTGCATGTTTAAAATAGAATCTTTTTTTTCTACATTTTGAGATGATTTACTACATCCTGTCAAAAGAAACACTGCACTTAACATTACTATTGTTATATTAAATAATTTTATCATAATCATAATCTCCTTATTTTCTTACATCTGGACCATCAATATCCATTCCATTTGACATATATGCCATGAAATAAAGTAATTCTTTCATCCATGCACTATTAGCTTTATGTTCATTTTCACCTTGATCTTTATTACACCCAGCCATTCGTCGCTCTAGTGTTCCTAAATTATCCCATTTTAATCTAAAAACAGGGAAATGTGTAGTTTGTCCTAGAAGTGGAGACATTTTTTCAGCTCTAACTCTTTGACCAGCACCTTGGACATGACATGTTGCACATGAAAGTTTTAAATATCCTCTTTGTGAATAATATTCCTTTTTACCTCTTTCATAAGCATCAGCAGCTTCTTGGCTATTGATTTTTATATCAACTTTTTTTCCATTTTCCATACTTGCAAAAGAAAAATAAGCTTCAAGTTTTGCAATTTTACCTTTTTTCATTTTCCATATTTTTTCACCATTTACTTTTAAACAGTCATTAATTGCAGAAGATATTGTAATAACTTCACTTCTTTTTTCATCAAAAAATGGATAATCACCAGCAATAGCAGGATTTGAAAAACAAGTAGCAAATGATTTGCCATTTTTAAATTTTTTACGATAAATAGCTTCACCTTCTTCAATAGCATCTTCATATGGTGGCATTTCTTTTATTTCGTCATATTGTTCTTTTGCTTTTTTAGCATAAGAATAAGTACCAATTGCAAAATCTTTATATTTTACATTTTTAGCATAAGATTCTTCTAGCTCTTCAACAGTAGAATATGGAAAATGATTAGCTTGGGCTTTTGCTGGGTCTTTAAATTTTGCCTCAGTATATTTAATTAAAGCCAGTCTATCTTTTTCAGCTTGTGCATTAAAACTACTAGCATTTAAAATACAAGTAGTTAATGTAAAAAAAGCAGTAATTTTTATAGTTTTTATTAACATTATTATTTCTCCTTTAATATTTTGATTATTTTATTTTTCCTGTACTAAGTTGAGTTACTCCTGATAAATCTTTCCAAGAAATTACAACTTTATCACCTTTATTTGCACCTTTAAATTTAAATTTAATATAAGGATTTTTAGACAAAAACTGACTAGTATTTACTTCATAAACTATTCTATCATTCACACTAGCTGTCATATATGTAATAAAGTTTGCTGTTTTTTTATTCTTTTTTGCAAGGAAATGACCTAACATTTCATGTTTTGCAACAGCTTTAACTGTAACTATACCTTTTTTTAATTTTGCTTTTATTCTTGTTTTTTTTGCCATTGTTTACCCTTTTATTTTATATATTTTGAATTTTATGATTTATATGTAAAAATAAATCAACCACCACAACCACCAATTGTTACTTTTGTTAATTTTGATGCTTTATATAATTTACCATCAGCTGTTTGAGCAACTGCTGTTACAGTTCCTGTTTTTGCTAGTCTAATTCTTATTGAATAGTCAATAATTCCATCTTTTGGAACTGAAAATACTGCAACTGTACTTTCTGGATTGGCATCTTGAAAAATAGCTACTTTTGTAGCTTTTAATTTTGTAGATACAGTAACTGGAATAACAGCACCATTTTCTGCAATATCAGGAGCTTTTAATTTGATTTTACCTTCTGTAGCACTTGTGCTACCAAATAATTCTTGCATTGCATTATCTACTTTTGTAGCATTCCATAATTTTGGATGACTTGTTCTAAAATTAGCCGCACTTAAATTTGCTGGTATTATCGTTGTAGCTACAACACCTAAACCTAAACCTAAAAAATTTCTTCTATTCATAATTTCTTCCTTTTATACTAATTAATTGTTTGTAAATAAGCTACTAATGCTTTAATTTCATTATCGTTTAACCATCCATTTTTACCAAATGCAGGCATAGCTGAAATAGGATTTGTTGTATATGGATCATAAATTTTATCATACAATGCTTGTGCAGGCCAAGCTGAAAGATATTGTAATTTTGGTCCAAAACTTCCAGGATTTGGTAATTCTTGTCCATTTATTGCATGACAGGATATACAATTACCAAATTTTTTAGTAAGAAATATTTTTTCACCTTGTTTAACTAACTTATTACTATTTGCAAAACTGCTACTTATTAGTAAACTACTAACAGCTGATGCTATTAGTAAATTTTTTATTAATTTCATTTATTCCCCTTTTATTTTTTAAAATCTATCATATAATCAACAATTTTATTAAACTGTGCATCAGATAAATCCATATTTCCACCCTTTGGTGGCATCCCATTAATTCCATTAATTCCACTTAAATAAACTTTATTTATTCCTTTTTTTAAGATTTCATTCCAAACAGCTTTATCTCCAGGCATTGGAGCACCTACAGCTTCATTTGAATGGCATGCACTACAACTTTGTTCATATGCTTTTTGCTCATAAGATATGCTTGTTGGTTTTTCTTGTTTAGGTAAATCTTTTAGTGTAGAAATAGCTGGATCAAAACCTGTAATTTCATAAGCTATACTAACAGCTTTTGATGTTTTACAGTTTTTCATACATCGTATACCTTGAGCAAGTGGTTTTCTAATTTCTTTTAAATCATTTCTTTTAGGATTTACTGGATAAAAACCTTTTTCATTTGGCATTTTTATTTTTAAAAATTTTTCTTTATTTAAGATATATTCATCATCTAGTTCTTCACCATCAATTGTTATATCATTAATTGATAGCATATATGCTACTAGTGCATATGTTTCATCATTGCTTAAACTTTTTGGATTTGGAAAAGGCATTGCTGATTGTATATACCAAAATAAGGTACTAGCATATGGCCAATAACTTCCTATTGTTCTAATTGGAGGTTCATCACCTTCTTTTAATAATTGATTTTTAAGACTTCCTTGACCACCAGCTAGTGTAGGGTAACCACTGCCACCTGTTCCAAATTCACCATGACAGTAAGCACATTGAGCTGAGTATAATTCATCACCTTGTTCAACTGAGCCACTTCCATTGGGTAATCCTGTACCATCAGGCATAACATCAAGATCCCAAGCTTTTATTTCATTATTTGTAGCTTTTCTACCATGATTAAAATTTTTTATATTTTGTTTATTTAAATAATAAGCTTCATATTTACCATTTTTTATAGGGTAAATAACTGCACCATCTACATTTAATTTAAGTTTTCTATCTTGATTTTTTGAATTATTTCCAAAAGAAGCTATTGTTAACAATGAAGATATTAAAATACCTTTAAATATATTTTTTTTAAGATCTAATATGTACATTATTAACCTCCCCATTACTTTTAACTTGCCATCCTACAATTGGATTTCTATGATAAATCCCTTCAACTCCTACATTTTGAATTAGTTTATCAATACTTGGTTGTATATGACCACTATCATCAATTGCTCTTGAAATTATAATTTTTTCTTTAGCATCCCATTTTATAATATAAGAAAACCTTGTCCAAGCTTTTGGTAAAACTAAACCTTTTAAAGAAACCTCAGTCCAATTTTTACCACCATCAAGTGAGATGTCAACAGCTTTAATAGTTCCTCTACCACTCCAAGCGATACCTGAAATTTCTACTAAATCACCTTTTTTTAAATTTTTCCAAGGTTTTTCTGGACATGGTGAAGTTATAATAGAGTTTACTTCCATTGGCCAAAAAAAGTTTATCCCTTTTCCATTTGCTTGTAACATTGTATATTTTGAAGTTTCTTCTTTAGAATGCCAAGGTTTTTTAGAAAACTCTAATCTTTTTAACCATTTAACATTTAAATTACCTTCCCAACCTGGAAGTAATAAACGAACAGGATAACCTTGCTCAGGTCGTAATGCTTCTCCATTTTGTCCCCAAACAATCATAGCATCGTCCAAGGCTTTTTCAATAGGAATAGTTCTAGCCATTTCAGAATTATCACTACCTTCTGCTAACATCCATTTAGCACTTGCTTTTAATCCTAAATCATCAAGAATAGTTTTTAGTCTAACTCCTGTCCATTCAGCACAACTCATCATACCTTTGATAAATTGAAGATTATTAAACTGTGGACCTCTCCAACCAGTAGATCCATTAGCAGGACATTCTATAAAATAAATTTTTGATTCACTTGGATATCTTTTTAATTCATCTAAAGTTAAAACAAGTGGCTTTTTGACAAGACCGTGTATCATTAATCTATATTTAGATGGGTCAATATGAGCAGTTCCTCCATGACTTCTTGAAAAAAATAAACCATTTGGAGTTATAATTCCTTCTTGTTCATGAAGTGGAGACATAGAAACTGTAGCATATCTATCACCTGATGATAATAAGTCATGTACCCGTCTGATATTATTATGCTCATAAGGTGAGGGTATTCCATAAGGATATTTATCAACTTTATCACCTAGCTTTATACCCCATTTTGCTTGTTCTGTAATCGCTAAATCATCTGCTTTAAGCTTAACTGGTCTTAATATATTTGCACATGCAAGAGCACTTGCTGAATATAAAACAGTTTTTCTAAAAAAGTTTCTTCTAGTATTGTCTTTTTTAGATTGTAAGCTTAAATCTAAACTATCAACATTAGCTTTCGTCATTTTTCCTCCTTAATAATTATATAAATTACAATCAAATGACAAAGAATATTGTATTTTGATTTTAAATTGCACGCTTAAGATTATTACTTTTTTTAAACTATTTGTCAATTAACTTTGTCAAGTTTGTAATTTGATATTAATTGCTACTTTCTTGCTACTTAAGAACATTAAAAGTGGTTTTTATTATAATATATATAATGTAA
>JADGEG010000055.1 GCA_016744485.1 Arcobacter sp.
ATATATAGTTATTAATTGTGCATTTATCAAGAATATGTGTTGAAAAGTTCATATTTTATTTTATCTTATTTTTTACTTTTCATACGATAGGTTATATAATTGAACCCTCTAAATAAGCTCAATAATTTCTTTTTTATTTAGTATAAATCTTTTTGATTCTATCATTTTTTTAAATTCATCAAATATCACACCTAATAACTCTTCTTTTATTGATTTATTGCTAAATTTACAAAGTGTTGTATTGATAAATATTATTATTTTTTTATATTTAAGTCAGAAATAATGTCGTATAGGTAAGTGTTATTAATGTTATACAACATTATTATAAATTAAAAGATATATAAAGAATGGCTAAAAATTTTTATTAAATACTAAATTTTTAGTCAAAGCTATATATTTCTTAGATAGGTACACACTCTTTTAGAGTTATTTCATACTTACAGTATCAAGTATAGTTTCACTTAAAGTAGGATGAGCAAAAATCATATCTTCTAAGTCTTTTAAGTATAGATTTGCATTTATAGCTATTAGAAACTGATGAATTAGCTCAGTTGCTTCATTTCCTATAATTGATGAACCTAATATTTTACCAGTTTCATTTTCATAAAGTATTTTAACAAAACCACTATCATCACCTTTTATTTTTGCTTTTCCATTTACTTTGAAAAATAGTTTTTTAATTTTAAAATCAACTTTTTCTTCTTTTAAAATTTTTTCACTTTTGCCTATACTTGCAATTTGTGGAGTACAAAAAGTAACTGAAGGAAAAATAGCATCTGCTTTTAATATTTCTTTTCCTAATATTATTCTAACTAGTCTTTTTGCTTCATAATAAGCTGTATGTGCCAAAGCAGGAGTATTTATAACATCACCTATAGCATATACATTCTTATTACTTATGCTTTGCAAAGAAGAATTTACATCTATAAAACCTCTAGTATTTGATATATTTGCTTTTTCTAAATCTAAGGCATTTGTATTTGGACTTCGTCCTATAGAAATAAGTACTTTTTCATATGATTTATCTTGTATTTTTTTATTTATTTCCATACTCAGATTTACTTCATTTTCTTTGATGTCATAAGAGTTTACATTTGCATTTAAATATATTTTTATACCTTGTTTTTCTAATTCTCTTTTTAATGTTCTTGCAATATCTTCATCTTCAATAGGTACTAGTCTTGGAGTAAACTCAGCAATTTCAACTTTTGTTCCTAAAGATGAAAAGAAACTAGCAAACTCACAACCAATTGCTCCACCACCTATTATTAATAAAGATTTAGGAATTTCATTTAAGCTAAATACTTCTTTACTTGATAATATTTTATTTTTATGTAAATTCATTAAAGGGTGATCTTTATGTTTTGAACCACTTGCAATTATAATCTTATTTGCACTTATTATTTCTTCGTTTTCTGAATGTATTTTAATACTTTTTTTATCTATAAACGAAGCAGTTCCGTATTTGATATCTACTTTTGTTTTTTTAAGTTTTCCTAAAATACCAGATTTTAAATCTTGAATTAAACAAGAAGTATTTTTCTTTAAAGCGTTAATATCAAAAGAGTCTAAAGTAAAGTTCACACCTGTAGTTTTAAAATAAGTACTTTTTTTAATATAACTAGCTGTTTCTAAAAAATTCTTAGCAGGAATACAACCTTCATTTAAACAAGTTCCACCTATACGGCTTTCATCTTTATCAACAATACAAACACTTTTTCCATTAGCTCCTAATAAGGTAGCCACTTCATAACCAGCAGGTCCTGCTCCTATTACAATAATATCATACATATTTTAGTCCTTCTTCTTGTCTTTTTCTAAATACTCATGTGCCATATAAGAAGATCTTGCATATGGAGTACTATGAACAAATTCAAAACCCATATCTAAAGCTGTTCTTTTATATAAAGCAAACTGCGTAGGATGAACATATTCTACAACTTTTTCATATTCACCAGAAGGTGCTAAATACTGACCAATACTAAGTAAAGTACAACCAACATCTAATAAATCTTGAAAAACCTGAACCATCTCTTCAAAAGTTTCACCAAGTCCTACCATCAAAGCACTTTTAGTTTTGATTTTATCTCCACCTAAAATTTTTAATTGTTTAAGAACTTCAATCGATCTTTTATATGTAGATGCTTTTCTTACTTTATAAAGGCTTGGTACTGTTTCTACATTATGTCCAATTACAACTGCACCTGAATTTACAGCTGTTTGAATAGAGCTAATTTTTCCTTTAAAATCAGGTATGAGAAGTTCAACTTGTGTATCTGGAACATTTTTTAAAATATCTTGTGTTACTTTATAAAACTGATTTGAACCACCATCTGCTAAATCATCTCGTGCAGGAGATGTAATAACAATATATTTTAAACCAAGCTCAATTACTGATGTTCTTACTTGATCTATTTCTTTTTGATTTACTTCAAAAGGTTTTCCAGTCATTACATTACAGTAAGTACATCGTCTAGTACAAATATTTCCTAAGATTAAAAATGTAGCATTTTTATTTGCAAAACACTCAGAAATATTAGGACACTTTGCTTCTTGACAAATGGTATGAATCCCATTTGTACTTAAAAGTTTTTCCATATCTTTTTGTGCTTTGAAGGATATTTTTTTTCTTAACCATTCTGGTTTACGTGCTATATTTTTTATTGGCATTGTCATCTTTGTATCCTTAAATGTTCTAAAATAGAATCAAACTCTACCTTAGAAATATTTGTTTAGGTTAATGTTTAGATCTAATATCTAATTCTTTAATAGCTCTTGTATCATCTGGTCTACAAACTCCCCATGTCTTTGGATAGTCTTGGAAAGCCTTAGGATTATTTTGTGCTAATTTAACAGCTTCAATCATACGATCACAAAAGATATCTATAGTTTCTTTATTTTCTGTTTCAGTTGGTTCTATCATAATAGCTTCTTTGACTATCAAAGGAAAATACACTGTAGGTGCATGCATTCCAAAATCAATTAAATATTTTGCAATATCCATAGCTGTCACACCATTTTTAGCCAAAGTTTTAGCTGATAGTACACATTCATGCATACATAAACCATCAAAAGGAACATCAAAATAATCTCTTAATCTTACTCTTATATAGTTTGCATTTAACACAGCTTTTGTACTAGCATTTAACATACCATTTGCACCTAAAGTTGTCATATATACTATAGCTCTTAAAGAAATACCATAATTACCAAAAAATGGAGATATCTTACCAATACTATGCTCTCCTCCTTCTGTAAGTTCATATTTATTATTTACTTTTTTAATACCTAAATCAGGTAAAAAAGGTTTAAGTTTATCATTTACTCCAACAGGACCAGATCCAGGACCTCCACCACCATGCGGAGTTGCAAATGTTTTGTGAACATTGATATGAATAACATCAAATCCAATATCACCAGGCTTTGCTACTCCCATAATTGCATTCATATTCGCACCATCATAATACATCATGGCATCATAAGAATGAGCTAAGGCGCAGATATCTTTAATCTTTTGATTATACATTCCTAAAGTATTTGGAACAGTTAGCATCACAGCTGCAACTTCATTATTCATTTTTGCTTTAAACTCTTCATAATCCATAGCACCGTTTGAGTCAGATTTTATAGTAATAACTTCGTACCCAACCATAGCAGCAGTTGCAGGATTTGTTCCGTGTGAACTATCTGGAACGATAATATATTTTCTTTTATTACCTTTACTTTCATGATATTTTTCAATCATCATAATACCTAACATCTCACCATGAGCACCTGCTTGTGGTGTAGTTGTAAAAGCACTCATTCCTGTAACTTCACATAAAGTTTTTTCCAACATATCAATAGTTTCTAGTGTACCTTGGAAATCATCTATCATATTATTTGTAATTAAATGAGGATGTATACTAGTAAATCCTTCTAAGGCAGCTATTCTTTCAGTTATCTTTGGATTATATTTCATAGTACAAGAACCCAAAGGATAAAAATTTTTATCTATTGACATATTTTTATTTGATAAGTTTGTAAAATGTCTTATAACATCAAATTCACTTAATTGTGGTAATAAAGCTTTTTCTTTTCTTGCTAAATTATCATCTAACTTACATTTTGGAACATCAAGAGGTGGTAACTTTATTCCCATTCTTCCTGCATGTGATTTATCAAAAATAGTTTCAGTTCTAATCATAATAGACCTCCAATAGCATTTACTAGTTCATCTAATTCTTCTTTTGTTCTTTTTTCAGTAACACTTACTAATATTTTATTTTCACAGTTTTCATATAATTTTGATAAATTTATTCCTGCATATATATCAAATAAATGCAATTTAGCTAGTAGCTTATCTGCACTAAGAGGAGTTTGTAAAATAAATTCATTAAATGTAGGTGAAGTATTACAAACTTCAACACCTTTTAGTTCTTCTAGTTTAGTTTTTAAATATTGTGTTTTACTATGACAAAGATTTGCCATATTAACTAAACCCTCACGACCAAGAAGTGATAAGAAAATAGCAGATCTTAAAGCTAATAAGTTTTGATTTGAACAAATATTTGAAGTTGCTCTATGTCTTCTTATATGCTGTTCTCTTGCTTGCATGGTTAATACAAAAAGTTCATTGTCATTTTTATCTAAAGTTTTTCCTATCATTCTTCCAGGTAAATTTCTAATGTCTTTTTGTCTTGTAGCAATAAATCCAAAAGTTGGACCTCCAAAGTTTAGATAATTACCTAAACACTGACCATCTCCACAAACAATATCAACACCTAAACTTCCAGGATCTTTTATCATACCAAGTGATATAGGATAAGCTGACATAACTGCTAAAGCTTTATTTTCATGTAGTTTTTCTACAATAGAAGTAAAATCTTGCACACTTCCAAAAAAATTAGGATTTTGAAATAAATAAGCAGCAATAGTATTATCTATTTTAGCTTCAACTTTTGAAAAATTTGTTTTAAAATCTTCTATATCAATAACTTCTACATCTATATCTCTAAAAGATAAATATGTTTTTACAATTTTTATGTAGGTTTTATTTACTCCTGCATCTATTAAAATCTTATTTTTTCTTGTAATTCTAACAGCCATTAAAGCAGACTCAGCCAAGGCAGTTGCACCATCATACATAGAAGCATTTGAAGCATCCATCCCTGTTAGTTCACAGATTAAACTTTGATACTCATATAAAGATTGTAATGTCCCTTGTGAAGCTTCTGCTTGATATGGTGTATATGCTGTATAAAATTCACTTCGTCCAGCAAGTGCATCTACAGCCGATGGAACTACATGATCATAATAACCACCACCTAAAAAAATGGTTTTATTACTTACATTTTTAGAAGATAGTTTTTTAAATTTAGAAAAAGTAGTAAATTCATCTAAACCATTTTCTAAATGTAAATGATCAACTTTTAAATCAGCTGGAACTGAATTAAATAAGTCTTTTTCGTTTTCTAGTCCTATTACATCTAACATTTCTTTAATGTCAGATTTAGTATGAGCAGTATATGGCATAAAAAACTCCTTATAAAGTATTTACATATTGAGCATATGAATCACCATCCATTAAAGAAGATAACTCACTCTCATCATTTAGTTTTATTTTAAAAACCCAAATATTCTCAGCATTGTCATTTAATGTTTCAGGAGCATCTAATAAATCTTCATTAATTTCTACGATAGTTCCAGACAAAGGAGTATAAATATCTGAAGCTGCTTTAACCGATTCAATAAAAGCTACACTTGCACCAATACTAACATTTGCATCTAATTCTGGAAGTTCAATAAACGTAATATCACCTAATTGATCAATAGCATACTTTGAAATACCAACACTTGCAACTTGATCTTCAACTTCAACCCATTCATGTTCTTCATTAAAATTTTTCATTATTTTATCTCCTAGTTTTATTTTTTTATAAAAGGTAGTGTAGCAATATTTGCCTCAATTTTACCTCTATTATCTCTTAATTCAAAAGAAAGTTCTTTATTAAAATCTTGAATATTAACCATAGCTAAACCAATACCTACATTTAAAATAGGTGAAAATGCAGCTGATGTTACAAAACCAACTTCTTTATCATTTTGAAAAACTTTAAAATCTTTTCTTGCAGATCTTCTTGAAGTTGTTTTAAAAGGAAGTAAAATTCTACTTAAGCCTTCTTCTTTTTGCTTTAATAAAGCATCACGACCAACATAATCTCTTTTTAAATTTACGAACATTCCTAAGTTTGCTTCAAGTGGAGTTATATTTTCCGTTAAATCATTGCCATATAGTGAATATCCCATTTCTAATCTTAAAGCATCCCTTGCTCCAAGTCCTGCTGGTTTAACACCATCATTAATTAAAGCATCCCATAATTTTACAGCAATATCTGATTTTACATATAATTCAAAACCTAACTCACCTGTGTATCCAGTTCTACTTAATAAACAATATTTATTAAAAAGTTCAGTTTGAACGAATGAAAAGAATTTTAATTCATCTAAATTAATATCAAAATATTTTTCTAAAATATTTTTAGCATTGGGACCTTGTACATCTAGTTTTGTAAATTCTTCTGAACGATCTTCTAAAATACCTGAAGTAATTCTTGAATTAAATGTTTCAAAGTCAATATTTGATCTTGAAGCATTTACAACTATCATTAGTTCATCATTAGATAATTTATAAATAATTAGATCATCAATCACTCCACCATTTTCATTAAGCAAAAAGCCATACTTGCATTTTCCAACAATTAAAGCTTCAATATCAATAGAAACAGCATTATTAATACCACTTTGTAAAATATCGCCTTTGAAAAAAAATTCACCCATATGTGAAGTATCAAATACAGCAACATCATTTCTACAATAAGAATGTTCAGCTACAATTCCCTCAAATTGCATTGGCATATCCCAACCACAAAATCCAACGTTTTTTGAATTGAGTTCTTTTTGTCTATCGTAAAGAGGTGTTTTTAATAATTCTTTCATATCAGTCCTTTTTATTAAAGTATTAAGTAAAATTATAAAATATAAAAGAGGAATAAAAGTATCAAATAACTTGTACTTTTAAAAAATTAAAAAAATTTATATTAAAGTACACTTTTCAATAATATTTTCTAAATTTTTAACAATAAACTTATCAGAAACTTTATTAATTTGTACATTCGGAGCAGTACAAATATATTCTTTATTATTTTTATTAAGTATATAAGTAAACTTATATACAAACTTTGTTTTTGAAGAAATATTTTTATTATTTAGTTTTTGACTTGCTAGTTTATAAATTTTAATTTTATGTGTTTTTTCATAATTAGTTTGAAAAATTTTAGGTAAATCATCACTTTTATACTCATAGTAAGAAAGTATACAAGCTAAGATAAAAATACAAAAAAAAGTAAGAAGTCCAAATTTCTTTTGTTTTAATTCATTTATTAATTTATATATAATAAAAACTAAAAAAATAAACACAATAATTGATAATATTATAATTTGCAAGTTTGTCCTTTTTAAAAATCTATTTGGACTTGAGTTTGTCCAGTTGTCCCAAATGCTTCATCAATATTTTGTGCAATTTGTGCGAAGTTTACACCTTGTACAGTTTTGAGTGATTTAAGAATTTCTTTTTTACCACTTAATAATTCTTTTGATTTAATACCATGAGAAATAGATAAACTAGCTTCTATAAAAGCAGATAGTTTATCACATTGTTTTAATGCTAAACCATCAATTGCATTGTATTTATCATCATTATAAGATATTAGACCATCATGAATAACTTTTATTTTATCAGTATATATTTTATCCAAAAATTCATCTTTAACTCCATTATACAAGCCAAGATAATATGAAAATTCGTTTTTTATAGTTTCTGGAATGTTTGGCATAATATCATCTTCTATTTTAAGAATTTCATATTCACTAATAATTTGTGATAAATCATCAACTGAATATTTAACAGGAGATATAATATCTCTTGTTAAAGCTTCTGGCAAGTCATGAAATAATGCAGTAAAAAAGTTATTTTCCAATCTTTTAGAACAAGCATTAATTTCAATTGAGTAAAAATAAGAAAAAAGTGCTACAGTTAACATATGCCCAAGAACAGAAGTCTCAGGAACTCTAGGAGTTTGAGCCCATCTTTTTTGAAATCTTAATCTTCCACTTAGATCAATAATTTTTGCAAGTTTTTTATTTAATAATAATTTTCTAATACCAATTAATTCATAATAATCTTCTATTTCTTCTTCAACTTTTTTCTTAACCTCGTCTATATCTGATAAAAACTGACTTGTCTGATAAACAATAGAAAATTCCCACTTAGTTGATATGTAAGAAGCAGCTTTTAATATAAATCTTTCTTTTTGATACATTTTAGGGTTTTCAAGATATTCTTTGAATTTCTTTAAAAAAATTCCATCATTTATATCTTCTAAAGATGTTTGCAATTTTTCAATAACCCAAGAATTGATTTCTTTTTCTTTTTTTTGTAAAGCTTTTCTAAATACATCTGGTCTAATATCTGTTACAACAACTCGTCTTAAAAATTCAAATATTCCAGCTTCGATTAAGTGAGTATAATTTACATCTTTTTCAAGTTTTGCAAGAAAGTAAGCAATAATAAACTTATGGGCTTGTTTATCAAGTTCAACTAATTCAATCATACGGGGGTAATCATTCCATCTTTGTATAGATGCAGATGTAAAAATATGTTCTATTATTTTAGGATTAATCATTTGTTTTATCTTTATTATCTTGCTTGTTTTTTTTGTCATTTGATTTTGAATTATCACTAAAAATCATTTTTTTCCCCAGAAGCATTAATGCTACCATACTTAATGTTACAAGATAAGCAAACCAAGGTTCTGCCATAATACTTTCCTTAAATTTTTAATTACAAGACATATAAAGTTTATCTATTTTTTTTACTCTTTGTGTATGTCTTCCTTCTTGAAATTTAGCACTATCCCATGCATTAATAATTGAATGAATCATACCAAGTCCAGAAACTCGTTCCCCTAAACATAAAACATTTGCATTGTTATGACTAATTGCCATTGTCGCAGAATATTCATTATGACACAAGGCTGCTCTAATTCCTTTAAATTTATTAGCGGCCATACTCATGCCTAAACCTGTACCACAAATTAATATGCCTCTACTTCCTTCATTGTTAATAAGTTCTTTGCAAAGTTTGTTTGCAAAATCTGGATAATCTACCCTGTCATTTGTATTTGTACCTAAATCAATGACTTCATGTCCTTTTTTTAAAAAAAATTCTTTTACATATGCTTTTATTTGAATACCTGCATGATCTACTGCAATAAAATATTTCATTTTAATAAATTCCTTCTTTATGATTGGTATTAATTATTTTTCCATACATATCAGCTTCAATACTAGTAGGAGTTCTAAAAACCCTATTCCATCTTATTTGCTTGTCTTCATTCCATGAAAAATAAATAATCCAAGGAGTTCCAACTATATATTTATAAGGCACAGTTCCCCAAAATCTAGAATCATTTGAATGATCTCTATTATCTCCCATCATAAAATATTCACCTTGTGGCACTTGTATAGGTGCTATATTAAATAATTCTTGATGATATAAACCATTATTTTGAACATTTTCATCATTGTGAATTCCAGGATGTTTATTTTTATAAGGGTTTATAACCCAAAGTTTATTATCAATATTTACAATTTGTTCTTTTTTATAGTTTTGTTTAACATAATCATTACCTTCGTGTGGATGTAATAATAGTTGTTTATTTTGTATTGCAATTAAATCTCCACCAACTCCAACACATCTTTTAACAAAATGAATTTTTTCATCAGCTGGATACCTAAATACTACAATTTCACCACGTTTTGGTTTATCACCTTCGATTAAATGACCATTATCATTAAAATCAGGAAGTAATTTTATTTCCAACCATGGAATTCTTGGAATTGGAATACCATAAGAGAATTTTTTTACAAAAAGCATATCTCCTATTAGAAGTGTATTTTTCATACTTCCACTTGGTATTACAAAAGCTTGTGCTACAAAAGACATAACAACAAGCACTATTATAATGGTACCTGTCCATGAGCCTGACCAATTATATATTTTTTTTAACATATAGTTTCTTTTTGCTTATGTTTTTCTCTTGTTTCTCTTAAGTTTGCAGCCTTAACAGTGTTTTTTAAAAGCATAGCAATTGTCATGGGTCCAACACCACCCGGCACTGGTGTTATATAAGAACATTTACTTTTAACTGCTTCAAAGTCAACATCTCCAACTAATTTACCACTTTGTATTCTATTAATACCAATATCAATAACAATAGCACCATCTTTGACCATATCTTCTTTTATTAAAAAAGGAACACCAACACCAATACAAATAATATCAGCATCTAAAGTATGAGTTTTTAAAGATTTTGTACTACTATTACATACATTCACAGTTGCTTTGGCATTTACTAACAGAGATGCCATTGGTTTACCTACAATATCAGATGATCCAATAACACATATATTTTTACCCTTAACATCTATTTTATACTCTTCAAATATTCTCATGACTCCATAAGGAGTTGCAGGTACGAACGAATCTAAATTTAATGTCATTCTTCCTACATTGTAGGGGTGAAATCCATCAACATCTTTTAAGGGATGAATTGCTTCTAAAATTAATGTGGTATCAATGTGTTGAGGTAAAGGTAATTGGACTAAAATTCCATCCAAACTTGGGTTTTCATTCATTCTTTGTATAATATCTAAAATTTCACCTTGTGATATTGTTTCTGGTATTTCATGAACTACAGAATAAATACCTGCTTTTTTACAAGCTTTTGCCTTCATTCCTACATAAGTAGAACTAGCAGAGTCATCTCCTACTAAAATAACAGCTAAACCAGGTGTGATTTGTTTTGTTTTTTGAAGTTCATCAACTGATATTTTAACTTCATCTTTTATTTTATTAGATAATGATTTTCCATCTAAGATTGTCATTTATTTTAAGCCTTAATTTAATTTTATTAATAGCTTGCTATAATAGCTAAAAATATTTTATAAAAAGGTTAATATTGAAAGTTATCATTATTCTGTCCTTCATACTTAGTTTTTTGTATTCAGAAGAACAAGACAATTTATTCATTACTAAGTTTGAATATGGTGCAATGTTATATAAAAATCCAAGAGGAATAGGCTGTAATAAATGTCATGCAAATGGTAAAAAAACTATACAATTAGCTAAATATCAAAAATTAAATAAGCAAAATAATAAACTAGAAAATATAAATATAATGGTTCCTCCTATCAATATAGTGACATTTCAACAATTTAAAACAAAATTAACTGCCGATAAGAGAGACTCATTAATAATGCCTACATATTTTTTAACACAAGATGAATTAAAATCTATATATTTTTATATTAAAAATATTAAATATTAATTAAATC
>JADGEG010000056.1 GCA_016744485.1 Arcobacter sp.
TTACCCTCAACTTAGTATATTTTTTAAGGAGATTATGGCAAAATATGAAAAGTTATTAAAAAGAAACTGGTGGGTTTACACAGTTTATTTTATACTCTCAATTAGAAGTAATTTAAACGACTAAAAAAAAAGTTGTTTTTAAAGCTTCTTTAATACTTAATAGAAGCAGTTATTTTTTTACTTATTATATTAGCTGATTTTATAAGTACTTTTTGTTTTGAAAATAAAGTTTGACCTTTATAATTGTCTATAAATACCTTCATACCAGATACTTTGTTATAAGTCATACCCAATGTTTTTTGTGTGTCTATAATCTTAATGTCTATTTCAAGACCAATATGGTTACTTGCATATCTTACATATTTTCTATCTTCATAATCCCAAACTAATTTATTAATCTCTCGTTCTTTGTTAGAAATATGTTCACAAATTTCAATAATATTTTTTGGAATTTTTTTTGATTTTAAAATTCTATGTAAAATCAAATCGGCATATCTTCTAATAGGAGAAGTAAAATGAGAATACGATGAAAAACCTAAACCAAAGTGGGAGAGTTTTTTAGATGAATATCTAGCTTGTGTTTGAGCATGAATAATTAAATTATCTATTTCTTCAAGTAAAGAAGAATACTTAGCTTGTTGTTGAATATGTGTTATAGTTTCATAAATATTTTTTTTAAGTTTTACTTTTAATCCTAAAGAATTTACATCATTAACTAATTTTGAAATTTCTTGAAAAGATGGTTCGTCATGAACTCTATAAATACCAAGTATATTTAACCTTTTACTTGCTTGAACATTTGCTAATAACATACACTCTTCAATTAACTGGTGTGAACTAGTAGATTTTTCAATACTAACTGATCTTAAAGTATGATTTACTAATTTAAGTTTATGCTCATATGATTCAAAATTATAAGCACTTTGTAGTCTTTTTTTTCTTATTTTTTTTGTAATAGTATACAAATCTTTTAAATATGTAAATATAATTGTTTCTATTGGAGAATTTTTATCATTTTTATTAGCTAGTACTCTATCAATTCTACCATAAGAAAATTTTTTATGTGATTTTATAATAGTTTCTATAAATTCAGATTTTAAAACTTCAAAGGTACTTTTATCAAGATATATTTTAGATACAAAAGCATATCTATTAAGACCTTCTTTAAGTGAACACAGATCTTCACTTAGTTCATTTGGAAGCATAGGTAATACTTTTGAAGGTAAATAAATAGATGTGGATTTTTTATAAGCCATTTTATCCAAAGTGCTATTTTGTTTAACAAAATATGATACATCAGCAATTGCTACATATAAAATACAAGCTTCTTTATCAAAATATATAGCATCATCATGATCTTTTGCACTACTTGGATCTATGGTACAAAAAGGTAAATTTGTCAAATCTATTCTTTTATTCGTATCATCCATCTTAGAATTAATTTCTATTTTACTATTTAAACGATAATCTTCATTATGTAAAATAAGTGAGATTTGTTCATCAATTTTTATATCATCTATATGTCCAATAGTTTTTATAATTTCATGTGACTTATTTTGAATTAATAAAACTGTTCCATTTTTTTCATTTATTTTATTTTTGCTATTTAGTTGTATACTTTCTTTTACACTTATATATGAATTATCTTTTACATAAACTAAAATATTATTTTCATTTTTTTCATATATTTTGATTATTTGTGCTTTAATTTGACTTTTTGGATTAAAAATTCTCTTTGCAAGTACTAAATCACCATTATAAGCACCATTTAGATCATTAAAATTTAATTTTATATTCTTATGCTCATTAGCTAAATCACACAATATTGCAAAGTTTTTTTCTACTTGTAATATACCAATTTTATATTTAGTATTTATAAGATAATTTTCATCAACTTTTATTAAAATTTTTTCTTTTAGTAATTCATCTATTGCTTTAAGTTCTTTTTCATTAAAAGTATTTTCTTTTTTTTCTACTTTTAAAAATATTTTTTTTAACATAAATACATTTTCATTCTATGTCACTTATATTTTTTAGAAATAGTATTTTTGTTTAGTTCATTTTGTAAAATACTTTTTCCCAACTCAACACCTGGTTGATCATAAGTATTTATATTTAAAAAACTCCCTACAGTTGAAGTTAATAATTCATAATAAAACATAAGTTTTGATATTTCATATTCATTAATACCTTCTATCTCTATTATATCTAATGGTAAATTTTTATGTTTATTTTTTAAAGAATTTATTGTAGCATTTGCTTGTTCATTTATTAAATCAGAAAATTTTAAACTATTAATAAAATCTAAATTTTCTAAATGTTCTAGAGAAATATTTGGTATCACTGTTTCATCTTTAAAATTTTTTATTTTAATAAAAGTAACCGTTTTATCTTCTTTCCCTTCAATAATTAATTGTAAAAAACTATGCTGATCAATTGGACCTAATAAACCAATGGGTGTTAAACTTTGACTTTTTCCAAAAAAATCAATTTTACCAAGACTCTCACCCCAAAGTTGAATATACCATTTATTAAAACTTTCTAATAATTGAGAATAAGAAAAAATAGCATTTATATTATATTCATCTTTATATTGAACAATAGTTCTTGCTTTATGTATTAATTTGTCATAAAATGCTTCTTTATTAAAAAACGAATAATATGTGTCTTTTAGTGCTTTTAATACACTATTTATATCAAATCCTGCTAGATATAAAGGTATTAAACCCACATTAGAAAATACCGAAAATCTTCCTCCAATATTTGGTGGAATATCAAATGTACTAATATTTTTACTCTTTGCAAATAGACTTAATTTTGATTTTTTATCACTAATTATTATACAATTATTTTTATCTATCATAATTAAAGATGATATATATTTAAAAATAGAAATAGTTTCAATTGTAGTACCAGATTTTGAAATAATAATAAATAAAGTATCTTTTAAATCTAGTTCTTTTATACTTGCATTTAAAAATATTGGGTCTGTACTTTCAAAAAAAAATAATTCTTTTAAATTATCTTTTGAGTATTTTAAAAAGTTATATATAGCACTAGTTCCTAAAGTACTACCACCTATACCAATAACTGCAATATTTTTTGCTTTTATATTTAAAGAATCTAGTTTATTTTTAGTTTGTGTAAAATCTTGTATGGCAAGATTATAATAGCCAATATTTTCTTTTTCTTTTAAAATTTGATTAAATACTTGAGTATTTGATTTTAATATTTTTGGATAAAATAATGAAGTAGTCATTTAATTTCTTTTATTTTTTATTTTTAATAAACTTGAAGATTATATCTAAATAATTCTTAAGAAAAAAAACACCCAAGCTTATATAGACTTAGGTGTTGAGATATAAATTTTAAGAATGAACCAAGTTAGTTAATTCTTCCTTATTTACTTCATGAAAGTTTAGATATTTATAAATATCAGATCTTTTTTCAGGAGTTATTTTTTTAGGAACCATTTCTAAATATTCTTTTTTTGTTGGAAGTCGTCCAAGAAGTGCACAAAGTGCTGCAACTTCAGCAGACCCTAAATAAACTTGAGAATCTTTTCCAAGTCTATTATCAAAGTTTCTAGTACTTGTTGAAAATACTACTGCACTTTGGGCAACCTTTGCTTGATTACCCATACATAAAGAACATCCAGGCATTTCTAATCTTGCACCTGCATCTCCAAATATTGAATAATACCCTTCTTGTGTTAATTGTTGTTTATCCATTTTTGTAGGTGGTGCTACCCATAACTTAGTTGGAACTGTTCCTTCACCTTTTAAAATTTCTCCTAAAGCTCTAAATAAACCTATATTAGTCATACAAGAACCTACAAATACTTCATCAATCTTATCTGTTAATCTTTTAGGATCAGCTAAAATATTTGTTAATGTATCAACATCATCTGGATCATTTGGACAAGCTAAAAGTGGTTCAGTAATAGTATTCATATCAATTTCAATAGTTTCACAATAAGAAGCATCTACATCAGGAGTTATTAGTGCAGGGTTTGCAATCCACTCTTTCATTTTATCAGCTCGTCTTTGAAGAGTTCTAGCATCTTCATAACCTTCTTCAATCATTTTTTCAATTAATGCAATATTTGAAGATAAGTATTCAATAATTGGTTCTTTATTTAACTGAATACAACAAGCAGCAGCAGATCTTTCAGCTGCACTATCTGATAATTCAAATGCTTGTTCAACTTTTAAATTAGGAAGTCCTGAAATTTCCATTACTTTACCAGCAAAAATATTTTTTTTACCTTTTTTCTCAACAGTTAATAAACCTTGCTTGATTGCAAAATAAGGAATAGCATTTACCATATCTCTTAAAGTCATACCTGCTTGCATTTGTCCTATAAATTTAATATGCACTGATTCAGGCATAGTTAGTGGCATAGCACCAGTTACTCCTGCAAATGCAATAAGACCAGAACCAGCTGGAAATGAAATACCTATAGGAAACCTTGTATGAGAATCTCCACCAGTTCCAACTGTATCAGGTAAACATAATCTATTTAACCAAGAGTGAATAACACCATCACCTGGTCTTAAAATCACACCAGATCTTGAAGTAATGAAATCAGGCAAAGTATGTTGCAAGTTAATATCAACTGGTTTAGGATAAGCAGCAGTATGGCAAAATGATTGCATAAGCATATCAGCACCAAAACTCAAAGCTGCTAATTCTTTAACTTCATCTCTAGTCATTGGTCCTGTTGTATCTTGACTACCAACAGTTGCACAAATAGGTTCACAATACATACCGGGCTTAATTCCTTCAACACCACAAGCACGACCAACCATTTTTTGAGCTTGAGTAAATCCTGTTCCATCATTTTTTGGTTGAGATGGAGCTATAAATAAATCACTTGCTTCTAATTTTAATATTTCTCTAGCTTTTGTTGTTAAAGCTTTTCCAATAATTAAAGGTATTCGTCCACCTGCTCTCATCTCATCAGGTAAAGTATTTGGAGAAATATTAAATTTAGATACTACTGTACCATCTTTTTCTATTACACCTTTATAAGGTTTAAGTGTAATAATATCACCAGTTTCTAAATCATCAACAGGTGCTTCTATTGGCAAACATCCTGAATCTTCAGCTGTATTAAAAAAAATAGGAGCAATAATAGAACCAATTACAACACCACCAGTTCTTTTATTAGGTACTCCTTTTATATCTCTACCCATATGCCATTGCACTGAGTTAATTCCTGATTTTCTTGAGCTTCCAGTTCCTACAACATCTCCAACATATGCTAAAGGATAACCTTTTTTCTTAAGTTCATTCATTGTATTTAGAGGATCTTCCATACGTGATTCTAGCATAGCTGTTGCATGTAAAGGAATATCAGCTCTTGTAAATGCAAAAGTAGCAGGAGATAAATCATCAGTATTTGTTTCACCTGAAATTTTATAGACACTCAGAGTGATTTCTTCTTCTAAAGCAGGTTTATTTGTAAACCACTCAGCATTAGCCCAAGATAAGATTATATCTTTTGCTTGTGCATTACCTTTATCGGCTAACTCTTTTACATCATTAAATGAGTCATATACTAAAATAGTATTTTTTAATTGCTTTGCAGCAGCTTCTGCAAGTTCTTCAATTTTAAGAGCATCAACAAGAGGTGTAACATTAAATCCACCCATCATAGTTCCTAAAATTCCAACTGCTTCAATTTTAGAAATCATAGAACAGGTTACTTTATTTTGAATTATATCATTTAAAAATGCAGCTTTTACATAAGCTGCATCATCAACACCTGGATTAATATTATTTTTAAACAATTCTAATGCAAAATCCAAGTCTTTATTAGAAGTTTCTTTTAATAATTCTACTAACTGTGCAGTTTGTTTTGCACTTAATGCTAAAGGTGGCAAAGATCCTTCTTTTAATCTTTCTTGTGTATGTGCTTTATATTCAGTGATTAAACTCATATATTACTCCTGTTTTAATTTTGATTAATTATATCATAAAGAAAAAATTAACTATGTACAATTTTTGTATGTATATGTACAGTTTTTATATTTCAAATATTCTATCTAGTTTAGCTTTAGCTAAAACTTTATCATAATAAGCATTATTAATACTTTGTTTTGCTTGGGTTAATAAATAATTTGCATTAACTAAGTCTGTAGTTGTAGAAATACCTTCTTTAAATCTTGCATTTACGATTTTATAATTTTCAAAAGATTGAACTAAAAACAGTTGGGCTGTTTTAAAATTTAATGTTGAAACATTAAATTCTTCTAAAGCCGTTTCATATTCTAAATGTATTGTTAATTTTAAATTTATCAAATCTTCTTTTAATTGTATTATTTTTTTATTGAAAATTATATTTTGAATTTGATTTTTATTTCCATTATATAAATTCCATTTAATATTAATAGTACTTGTTTTTTGATCTTTAATAGTATTTTTATTATTATTTAATAAAATATTATTTCCAAATTTACTGTAAGCTAATTTAAAATCTACTTTTGGATAAAAAGAAGATAAAGATGATTTTTGTTGTTTTTTTAAACTTTGCATTATCATCTTCATAGCTTTTATTTCATTTTTAAACTCTAATTTATCAATTTTATAAGTACTTAATGAAATTTCTTCTTTTTCTATATCTTTTATTTGTTCATTTTTTTTTAATTTATTACCTAATAAATTATTTAGTTTAAACCAAGAAATTCTTTTATTTGCTTTTGCACTAGATAAGTTTTGTTTGGCCTGTAATTTTAAAGCATTAACTTGAAGTAAATCATTTTTTGCAAGTAAACCTTGCTCAAATTTATTACTTGCATCACTGTATTGTTGTTGTAATAATTTGTAAGCAAATAACATAGTATCAATATTTCTTACACTTTTTAAATATTGGATATAAAGGCTTTTTGTATTATATATTAAATCAAGTTTAGAAGCTTCTAATATATATTTTGAATTTTTTAATATATCTTTTGAGTTTTCTAAATTATATTTATCTTTAAAACCATTAAATAAGTTGTATGTCATAAAAATACTTGCATTTGACGATTCTTTTTCTTTTTCTGTATTTGCATGGTTTTTATCATACATATATGAAAAATCTACATTTGGCTTAAAAGAAGATTCAGACAAGTTTACATTTGTTTCTTTTTCTTCATATATATATTGTTGTTTTTTTAAATTATTATTATTATCTAATGCACGTTTAATTGCATCATTAATATCTAAAGCATTTAATGTAAAACTAACATACATTAGTATAAAAATTTTTAATACTATATTTTTCATTTTTAACTCCTATTTTATGATTTACTTAAATCAATATTTTTTGTTTTCATAGTTTTAACACTTTTTTCTAGTTTTAAAAAAAACATTAACAATGCAGGTGTAACAAAAATTGTTAATATTGTAGAAAATGCTAATCCACCAGTAATAACTGAACCTAAACCTCTATAAAATTCACTTCCAGGTCCTGGTATTAAAACTAAAGGTAACATACCAAAAATAGAAGTTAAAGAACTCATATAAATTGGTCTAATTCTTGTTTTAGTAGCTTCAAGTACAGCTTCTTTATGGCTCATTTCTCCACTTCTTATATAATTTAAACTTTGATGAACAATTAAAATTGCATTATTGACAACAATACCTACTAAAATAATAAATCCCAACATAGTTAACACATCTAAAGGTTGAGGAGCTATAAACACATTTGTTAAATATAATCCTAAAAAACCACCAGCAGTTGCAAGTGGAACTGTAAACATTATAACTATAGGATATAAAAAATTACCAAATAATGCAGACATTAATAAATAAACAATAACTAAAGCTAGAATAAAATTCATACTTAACATTTCTATTGTTTGAGATAATTTATCAGCAGTTCCAGAAAGTCCAATTTCAACAGATTTACTAATCATACCTTTTGTTTTCATATCATTTAACATTTTATTAATAATCTTCATCGTCTCATCAACAGTGACTCCTTTAGGTGGTGTAACTTGCAAGGAAATTGTTCTTTTACCATTTAAGTGTCTAATTTCTGATATTCCTGTAGTACTTTCATATGATGCCAATGATGAAACTGGAATTAATGAAGAATTAGGAAGTGCTAATTGAACAGACATAATATCCTCAGGTGTTTTAATAACTTCATCTGAAGCTTTAAAAATTAAATCAATTTTCTTTTTTCCTTCTTGTTCAAAACTTCCAATTTTTCTACCGCTCATAATAACATCAATAGCAAGTCCAAAGTTAAATGAATTCATACCCATAGCCATCAAAGCATCTTGGTTTGGTTTAATTCTAATTTCAGGATATAACAACTCAATAGAAGGCACTGGCCTTACTTGAGAACCTTTTAATGTTTTCATAGTTGTAGCAAAAAGTAAACCTCCTACATTAGTTAGGTCTTCAATTTTTTCACCACTTATATCAATATTAACACTATTACCCTCACCAACACCATCTTCAAAAACACCAGATTGAATACTTACTCCATAAACTGATGGTAAGGAATTTACAATTGGTCTAAATAAAGGTATTAAATCTTTTCCTCTATCTTCATGTATAGAAGTTCCTCCAAATAAATTAAAATCTCCAAAAGAAACAAAAAATGCTCTATTTAGTCCAGGTAAATCTCCAACATCTTTATTGATATGAGGTTTAATTCTATTCATTAGATATGTACCCATTTCATATCTTTCTTTGTAAGAAAATCCAGGAGGTGCTATTAAAATATTAAAAACTAGGTTTTTATTACCTTGGGGTAAATAATCAACTTTAGGAAAGAGTAAAAAAATAATTCCACCAGAAAACACTGCTAAAGAAATAATCGTAAATATTTTACTAAATATATTTTTCAATGAAAGATTTACCAAAGACATTATAAATTTTACAATCTTGTTCCCAAAATCTCCGATTACACTTTTTCGTACTTTTATTTCTTTTTCTTTAGTAAACTTTTTCCATAACATTGGAATAACTGAAATTGAAACAAATAAGGAAAAAACAACAGCAGCTGTTACTGCAATAGCAATATCTTTAAATAATTGACCAGCTTCATCTTGTAAAAAAATTATTGGTAAAAAAACTGCAATTGTTGTTAAAGCTGAGGCTATTAAAGCACCCCATACTTCATTTGCACCTACGTAAGCAGCTTGAGATATACTCATACCTTCTTTTCTATGCCTGTCCATATTTTCCAATACTACAATGGCTGAGTCAACCAACATACCAACAGCAAAAGAAATACCTGCAAGTGATATTGTATTTAACGATCGACCCATTGCATCAAGTATTATAAATGTACCTACAACAGAAATAGGAATTGCAACTGAAACTACAGCAGTTGGAGAAACTGAGCGTAAAAATGTGATAAGAATAAAAATAGCTAAAAAAGCACCTATTAATATATTTTGTTTAACTAAATCAACTGAACCAACTATATAAGGTCTTTGATCATAAATCCAATGAATCTTAAGGTTTTTTTCTTTTAAAATACCTTTGTTTAACTCTTGAACAACTTTTTCAACATCATTTGTTAATTGCACAATATTAACAGATGAATTAGGTTGAATTCCTGCAAAAATACCATCTTTACCTAAATACATAGCTACAGAACTAGATGTTTCTAAACCAAAATTCACTTCTGCTATATCTTTAACTCTAACTCTTTGTTCTCTGTTTGAGATTAGTAAAACATTCTCAATACTTTTAACACTTGTATATTTATTTACTGTTCTAATTCTATATGCTCTTCTTTGAAGATTTAAAACACCAGCTGATACATCAATATTTTCATTTTGTAAAGTTTGAATAGCTTGAGAAATACTTAAACCATAAGATGCTAGTTTATTTGTATCAAATACTATTTGCATTTGTTTTTTACGTCCACCACCACTCATGATACCTGAAACACCATCTACTCTTTTAATAGCAGCTATAATATCATCATCAAAAAATGTTTTGTATGAATCTACATGTTTTTTATTATTTTCTAAGGTTTGTAACATCAGCCAAATAACTGGACTTGCACTTGCTGTTTCAATTACTGGTTTTTCAACATTATCGGGATAATTACTTACTTCATTTAATTTATTCGAAACATCTTGTAAAGCAGCTCTTAAATTAGTACCTAATTTAAATGTTAAAGTTAATTCTGAATAATTATCTTTAGATAAAGATTCATAATCAATTAGATTATTTAAAGATTTCAATACACTTTCTTGCTCTTCAATAATCTCACGTTCAATCTCATAAGGAGTTGCACCTGGCCAAAAAGTTTTAATTTTAATTTCTGGTTTTGTAACTGATGGTGTCAACTGATATGGTAGTTTCTCTAAAGATAAGAAACCAAACATTACTACTATTAAAACAGATACTATAATAGTAACTGGGTTTTTAATAGAAAATTTAATTAAATCCATTTTTATTCCTATTTATTTATAACTTTTACTGGGCTATTTGGAAAAATTCTTTCATTACCTTTTGAAACAATGTCCATGCCCTCAACTAAACCTTTACCCTCAATTGCAATTTTACCTCCATCAAAACCTACAATTTTAACAGGTATTCTAATAGCTAATGATTTTTCACTTACCACAAAAACTACATTTTGTCCAAAGTTTTTAATCACACTATCTCTTGGTAAAACCATAGCTCTTTTCTTCACACTTTTAGCTAAACTAATCTTTACTTCTTGTCCATCAAAAACAAAATCATTTTTTAAAGTTGTTTTAAACTTAATAGGAAAAGTTCTTGTTATTTTATCTCCATTTGGAATAATTGCAATTAAACTTGATTTAAATGTTTTACCACCTATAAGAACAGTGTATTTTTCTTTAAAGTTTAAAGCATTTACAAAATTTGATGGGATATTAAAAGTCAGTTCAATACTTTTTGTATTTACTATTTTAGCTATTGGACTTCCTGCATTTACCCATTCACCTAAATTTATCTTTTTTTCAACAATTATTCCAGCAAAAGGTGCTTTAATTGATTTTTGTTTTTTTTGGATTTCAAATTCTTTTAAATTAGCTTTTAATACCATCAGTTTATTTAATGATGAATTTAATTTTAATAAAGAATTATCATACTCTTTTTGTGTAATTGATTTTGAATTTAATAATTTTTTATATCTAGTAAAATCTTTTGAATAGTTATTTTGTTCATCTTTTGCAATTTTTAGATTTGCAAGTGCGGCATTAATTTTAGATTGTAATAATTCATCATCAATTTTTATTAATACTTGCCCTTTTTTAACTTTATCACCTATTTTAAAATAAATTTTTTTTACTAAACCAGAATTTTGAGCAGCTAAAAGTGAATTTTGATCAAAACTTACAGTTCCGTTAAACTTTTGTAAGGGATTAACC
>JADGEG010000224.1 GCA_016744485.1 Arcobacter sp.
TTTGATAATAAAGAGATTGATTCTATTACTGCAAATGATATAGAAAAACTAAGAAACAGTATGATCAAAGCCAAACTAAAACCTGCAACTATAAAACCAGTAAAAGTGATAATGAAGCAAATACTTGATGAGTATGATGTTATTATAAATTGGAATAAAATTGTATTTCCTACTCCTGATAATGTTAGAAAATACGATAAAGATATTGAGGACACAATCAAAATTGTAGATTTGATATATAATTATTTGCCAGAAGGCAGTACTAGAAAATATGAGATAAATGCAATATTTAAATTATTGCTTACAGGTAGAAGAATATCAGAATGTACTGAACTTAGATATGAGTATTTTGATTTAAAAAGAATGATGATAAAATTTCCTAAAACAGCAACTAAAACTAAACGAGAATATGAATTTGTTTTGCCATATGATGTTTTAGAAGCAATAAAAAAAGTAGCACCATTAAAATCAAAAGGCAAAATATTTACAATGCATAGTAAAACGATTTTAGTACACTTTAAAGCTATGATGGAAAGTATAGGAATACATGACATGGTTTTGCATGATATACGCAGCCTAGTTGCTCAAACTGCATTAAATAATGGAGCGACATTATTTGATGTTGCTACTATGTTGTCCCACTCAAATACTAAAACAACAGAATCACGATACATACAAGGAAATTCAATTCAATCTGCTAATGCATTAAGTGCATTTAACAAGGCAATTTCACAAGAAATTATTGATGTTGAAGTAATTGAGGATAAGTTTTCTCAAATGAAAAAAATTTATCCAAATGCTTCAGATGAAAAAATATATAAAATAATTGAGATGATGAAATGAATTATAATATAACAAATGCAAATAAAAAAGGTTGAATTTTGTTAAATGTAGAAGAATTATTAATAAAAATCATGAAATTACTTGATTTTGATATGAACGATGTAAAATTAAAACAAACCTTAGAAAAGAGAAGATTTTATACACAAGAAGAAAGTGCTGAAAAGTATCGAAAACACACTGAACTTATATTGAAAAAGCTAAATCTTGATGTGCAGAATAAAAAGCTTGTAGATATTTTTATTGATTTAATAAATCTTTATTTACCAATATACAATAAATTGAATTTAACAAAATTTGTTGCTACACAAGAAAAAATTAATTGGATTATATTAAAAAGGTTATTTGTCCCATATTTAGCCAAAAGATTTTCTTCTTTAGATTATGAGTATAATACAAGAATTGACAAGGGTTTATCTGGAGGAAAATTTTGGTATTTACCTGATGTAACACAATATCCAAAAATCAAATTACCAATGGAATATTTAATGAATTGGTGGTTAGATTTATATGGAAAAGGCTTAGACAGCTTATGTAATGAGATAGATGATAATAATATAAATATGGAAAAACCTTTAGCTGGATCTAAAAATGCAATTAAACAATGGTTTAAAAAAAGCATCCCTGATAAGAAAAGTATTAAAGAGTATTGTAGTGTTCCTTTAAACTATAACGGAATTTTTAAAATTAATGACAAAGATAATACTGATGTACAGTTTAAAAAAGCTTGTGATTTTATTACAAATATTAAAAAATTATCAGTAGAGGATTTAAAACTTGAGATACCATACAATTCTTTAGTTGATAAAATATTTGTAGATATTGAGAAAATTTCAAAAAATGATAAAAAAGAGTTTCTTAAATTTATTTCAGAAAGATGGGCAAAACCTACAGAGGAAAAACTAATAAATAGTTTTATAATTGCTAGATCTTCACAGTCTATATATAAAAGTTTATTAAATTATTTTTCATTCAAAGATTCAAATGACATAGAAGAAAATAAGCTTTTACAATTGGTTTATTTATATTGTTATATTTATAATGAAAATTTTCAAAGACGATTACATCAAGTACATAAATATAATACTGAAGATTTTACAGATATAAACTATGAATATCTAGACTCATTAAATAATGATTTTTACGGGACAATCGAAACAATTTCTAATGATATAAATATAGAATTATCTAATCAAAATTTTCCAAAAGATTATTTAGAAGATATATATCAAGTTAAAGTAATTGTTTACATGCAAAAAGTAGACAATAGAACAAAAACTGCACTAGGTGAATTGAAAGAGCATTTTCAATATTTCCATTTAAAGTTTGATAAAATTGAGAAAGAATTAGAAAAATATTTTTCATTATTATCAAAAGACAAAATTGGATTTATAGATAATGTAGAAGACTTTCAATGCTTAATGAATATATGCGATAGAGAATTGTTACATAATTATGAGCTTGCTGAAAAATGCATATTTCAAATGCAAAGTTTATCTAAAACATCGAATGAAGAGTTATTGATTATATTTCAATTCTTAAATCTTTACACAATTTTGATAATCGAAAACAATATAATGAAGTTTCAAGAAACAAGCCGTCTTGTAAATCAATATGAAAAACTAACAGAAAACATTGAAGAAAAATATATAGAATTACTAAAATTAAAAATACATTTCTACATAAAATCAAAGCAATTTGATAATGCTTTAAAAATTTCTAATGAGTATTTTACAAAATATATTAAAG
>JADGEG010000225.1 GCA_016744485.1 Arcobacter sp.
TATTATCCTAAAAACTCAATACTTATAAGTCCTCAAAATATATCAGATCATTTCTTTATCATTATCAAAGGAGCAGTACATGAAACCTATGAAGATGAAATTTTAGTAGATTATCATAAAGATGATTCTTTTGATGCAAATTCTTTAATATACCAAAAATGTAAAAACACATTTTTAGTTTATGAAGATTTAATATGTTATGAATTAAAAAAGAAAACTTTTTTATATTTAATTGAAAATAATGAAGAGTTTAAAGACTTTTTTTTAAATAATTTAGTTAATAAAATTCAAGTATTAAAAAATAAAGAATTTACATCTGAACTATCAAGTTTTATTTTAGATAAGGTTGAAGATACAATTATTCATGAATCTTGTATTGTTGAATATAATACTACACTAATTGATGCCATAGAGAAATCATTAAAATTTAAAACTTCTACTATAATAGTAAAAAAAGATAATATTTATGGAATTATTACTGATTCATTACTTAAAATGAAAGTTCTACTACAAGGAAAAAGTTTAGATATTCTTGTAGATGAAATTGCTATTTTCCCACTTTTAACTGTATGTAAAGATGATTATTTATTTGATGCTTTATCTTTATTAATCAAGAAAAACATTAAAAGGCTTGGAGTTGTAAATGTTGAAAATGAAATGATAGGAGTTTTAGAACAAATTGATGTTTTATCTCATTTTGCAAATCATACAAATGTTGTTGATACTAAAATTAAAAAAGCCACGAATAAAGAAGAATTAAAAAATGCAAGTATTTCATTAATTAATATTATTAAAACTATGCAATCAAGAGGTGTTAAAGTTCATCATATATCAAATTTAATAGGTCAGTTAAATACAAAGGTTTACAAAAAATTATGTGAACTTATAATTCCAAAAGAATTATTTGATACATCTTGTTTTATAGTCATGGGAAGTGAAGGAAGAAATGAACAAATCATTAAAACAGATCAAGACAATGCTTTAGTTATTAAAGATGGTATTGATGTTGAGCAATACAGAGTATATGCAAATGAAATTACAAAATCTTTAATAGACTTTGGTTATCCACCTTGTGAAGGGAATATTATGGTTTCAAATCCTTTTTGGTGTAAAGGGGTTCAAGATTATAAAAATGAAATAGCAAGATGGATAGAAGCTCCTGATATGCAAAATTATATGGATCTAGCAATTTTCTTTGATTCTTTTGCAGTTGCTGGAAATAAAGATTTATTAATAAAACTAAAAGATGATTTATTTAACAAACTTCATGATAAAGATGTTTTTATGGCATATTTTGCAAAAGCTACATTAGCTTTTGATACACCAAGTACTATTGCTAATTTTATGACAAAGGTTAATTTTATAGATATTAAAAAAGCTGGAGTTTTTCCTATAGTTCAAGGTATTAGATCCTTAGCCTTAAGAGAAAAAATAAGAGAAACTACAACAATAAAAAGAATTCAATTATTAGAACAAGCACATGTGTTAGAACATGAGATGGCTAGTGAACTATTAGAAGCTTTTGATGTTTTAGGAACATTAAGATTAAAAACTCAGTTAAAACAAATGTTAGATTCAAAAAAAATAAATAATGAATTAGATACTCATGCTTTAGGAAAAATTGAAAGAGACTTGCTTAAAGATTGTTTTGCAATAGTAAATACATTTAAAAAATTTATTACATTTAGTTTTAAGATTGATAAGCTTCCTTAATGATTAAAAACTTTTTAAAAAACTTACAAGAAAAGAAGTTAAAAGATAAAAATTATTTATATCTTTTTGATCAGCCACTAAAAGATGAATATGTTTGTCTTGATTGTGAAACAACAGGTTTAAATTCTAAAAAAGATGAAATTTTATCTATTGGTGCAGTAATAATAAAAAAAAATAAAATTCTTATGAGTAAAACATTTAATATATTTATTAAACCATCGAAAGATATAAATATTGAATCAATAAAAATACACCAAATAAGACCAATTGACTTAAAAAATGCAATCAAAGCACAAGATGCAGTTTTACAATTATTAAAATTTATAGGTTCAAGAACAATTGTAGGATATTATATAAAATTTGATATTGCTATTATCTCTAGATATACAAAACAATATATTGGTATAAAACTTCCAAATGAGTCTGTTGAAGTATCGTCTTTGTATTATAAATCTAGACCAAAAAATTCTGAATATGCTTTTGTAGATTTAAAATTTGATACAATTATGAAACAATTAGATATACCTGTCTTAGGTAAACACGATGCTTTAAATGATGCTATAATGACAGCTATGATATTTTTAAAATTAAAATATGCTTAAGGAATAAAATATGTATTTAGAAAATAATGAAAATAAACTTGCTTCAAGATGGTTAAGATTATTTGCTTATATTATTGATATAATTATTATGCAATCAATAGCTTTTCTTTTGTCTTTTTTACTATATGGCAAATCTTATATAAGTGCATTATATTATCAAATGGCATCAAATGGTATGGATACATATTCAGAGTTAAATATATTTTTATTAGGTTTTTTAAGTGTGGTTATATTTATTGTTCTTAATATTAAACTATTATTTTCAAGAGGTC
>JADGEG010000226.1 GCA_016744485.1 Arcobacter sp.
GTAAAAGTAAGGGTAAGTATTTTTGCAGGACTTGCTCCCATATACAAAAGTGAAATATAACGAACAGAAAGCGCATAAGTCTTTCCACTCCCTGCACTAGCTTCTAGGGCTAAATATGGTTCAAAGTTACTCATTTATATCTCCTGATAAATCCTCAATACTTAACAACTTATACTCAACAGTATAATTTTTATACTTCTCTATAAGTTTTTTGCTTTTTAGAACTAAAGCATTGTAATCTAATCTTTTTTTAGAGAGTTTTACTTCACAAATTAATATCTCTTTATTCAATTCGTCGACAGCTACTATGTCTATCTCATTTTGATTACCTCGTTCCCAATATGAACCGATTAATGTGTATTTTTTTTCTTGCTTAATTAGTTCAATAAAAAGCTTTTCAAGGAACTTACCACTAAATGTACTCCAATCTCGTTTAACAATAAATTTTAACTTTTCAAAGTTTTCTAACTCCACAAGAGATTGATTTTTATATATGAATCGAAACCAAAAAACTAAAAAATTATCTACAATTTCATATTTTTGTACTTTTGAATTTACTTTAGCACCTATTGGTTTAATGCTTTTAATAATACTGTAATCTACTTCAAGCCTATGCAAATAGCCTGATATATTTTTGTTGAGTATTGATTCTATCTCACTTTTTGAGGTTTTTGAAGTTGCTATCAAACTAAGAATTGAAAAGTAAGTCGTATAATCTTTACCAAACTCTTCAACAAGCCTAGCTCTACCCTCATCTAAAAAAATAGAATTTGATTTTAAAATCTCATTTATCATATTGTCTTTATTAAAGCTCTCATATAAAACAAAAAGTTCTATGTACTTTGCAATTCCCCCTGTAAGCATGTAAAAATCTAACAGGTTTTGATTTGAATAAGCATTGTTCTCATTTAAAACATCTTTTAACACGTTTACATGTAAAGGTTTTAAATCTATTTTAAAATCTACTCTTCCAAATAGTGGTTCTTTTTTATCTTCAAAAATCTTTTTCATCAAAGAATAGATAGAGCCACATGTTATTAGATGTAAATTAGTTTTGTTTTTATTTAAATCCCAAAGTTTCTGCATAGTTGAATATATTGAACTATTTATCTTATAAAACTCTTGAAACTCATCTATTATAAGGGTGAATTTTCTAGTTTTTGCAATTTCTAAAATATAAGAAAAAAGCTCTTCAAAACTATTGATTTGACCAAAAATTGGTATTTTCAACTTATCTTTTATCTCTTCTATAAACTCTTCACATAAAAGCGCTTCATTTTTTTTGGAAATAAAAAAATATAGTACTTCTTCTTTTGAAAAATCTTGTAAAACTAAAGTAGTTTTGCCAACTCTTCTTCGCCCAATAACCATAGTGAATATTGAATGTTTATTTGCTAAAAAATTCGCTCTTTTTAAAATATCTAGTTCATCAACTCTATTGTAAAATTTCATTATAAAAACCTTTGTTATGATAACCTGTGTTATTATAACAAAATATTAATTATTTTTCAATTTACTATACTTACCTTAAAAATCATCATTTTTTCTACTTTTCATAATTTCTTTAGGTCTTACTTTAAACTTTTTATAAAAAGCATTTGAAAAGCCATAAATTTCTTTGTAGCCTATTTCTGCCGATATTTGTGTAACATTTAAATCACTTGTTTTTAATAGTCTTTTTGCTTCATTTAATTTGTAATCATATAAAAAAATGTAAGGGGAAGTTCCAAATAGTCTTTTAAATCCAACTTTTAGTTTAAATTCATTTAATTTTATCTGTTTTGAAAGTTGAGTTAAACTTGGTATATTTTTTAAATCTTGTGTCAATATTTTTTTAGCAAGGTGTAAGGCTTCTATGTCATATTTACTAAATTTTACATTTGAATTTATGTTTTTTTTATTTGAAAAAATATCTTTAAATTCATAAGATAATATCTCTAAAACTTTACTTTCTATAAACATCATATCAAAACTTGTTTTACTATTTGCATTGTAAATATCGTAAGCACATAATTTTGTTTGAATATTTGTTTGTCTTGATTTTAGAGTTTTTAAATTTTTTTTGTTTTCAATGTATGTTATTATATTTTCCATTTCGATACTCTCATTAAATATTTGCTTTAAAAAATCTAATTTTACAAATATTATGATATTTTGTAATGAATTGTTTTTACGATGAAAAACCGTGCCATTTTCTTTACTTCCAATTGTTATGATAGTATTGTTATTCTCTTGTAACATTTTAAACTCAGATGATTGGCTTTCATACTCAAAACCCCCATCTAATGTTATATTTATACTCAGTCCATTTAAATTAAAGTCATATTCAAATACTATGTCTTTTTGTATTAAAAAATTATTTCTATATATAATTATATTTTCATTTACAACTATTGAGTCTGTTTGAATGGTTCCAAAAGCATCTGGAAATATAATTTGTTTTAGATTATCAGTTTGTACTAAAAATTCGCCAAAATCTTTATATTTAAATCTGTATGCCATAAAAATCCTTCGTTTATAAATTTTAATACTTTGAATATATTTTTTCTGTTGATTTCAAT
>JADGEG010000057.1 GCA_016744485.1 Arcobacter sp.
AACTATGGAAAAAATAGGTGTGATAATTATTAGTTTTGGTATATTTTTTTCTTTAAACAATATAAACTCCTAGTATATAAAATTATATTATCTTAAAGTGGGTTAATAGTGTGTTTTTCTATGATAATAATTTTACTTACTACTTACACACTTTCTTTTTATATAATTGCATAAAATTAAATAGGATAGTTAAAATGTTTGAGTTGGTATATTTTTTTAGTTTTTTACTTATTTATATGTTTTCTTTTTTATATAGAGTAATATGTTTTGTATTAAGTTTATTGATGTTAGTTATAGCATATATTTATAATCTAAATATTTTATATGCCCTTATATTATTTATAACTTTATTTGCTTTAAGATTACAACAAAAAGGTTTTAAAGATGAAATATTATAAATATGACTTTAAATTTTTTGTTATTGAACTTCTTATTTTAGAGTAAAACTAATCTAGCTTTAAAATTATTATTTATATTCTAACACTTAAAATAAGAATAGTTCTTTAAGTGACTTGTTTTCGTGAGGATATTATACTATTAAGTTGTGTATATTTACTTTGCATATGGTACATTTTTAGATTGTAGTTTCTTTTAATAAGGTATTAGGTATAATCCCCATTATTAAACATAGCACAGGATTATAAATGAATGAGAAATATGAGCCATCTAAAATAGAAAAGTTTTTCTACGATATATGGGAAGAAAGAAACTATTTTGAACTTGATGGAAATAAAGCTATCCAAGAAAAGGATAAATATTTTTCACTTATGATGCCACCACCAAATGTAACAGGAAACTTACATATGGGACATGCTTTAACATTTACACTGCAAGATATAATAACACGTTATAAAAGAATGGATGGTTTTAAAACTTTATGGCAACCAGGAACTGATCATGCTGGAATTGCTACACAAAATATAGTTGAAAAACAGTTACTTCAAGAAGGTACAACAAAAGAAGAATTAGGAAGAGAAAAGTTTTTAAAAAGAACTTGGGAATGGAAAGAATTTTCTGGAAGTAATATTTTTCATCAGATGAAAAAACTAGGAATTAGTCCAGCATGGAGTCGTTCTAGGTTTACTTTAGATGATGGTTTGAAAGAATCTGTAAAAAAAGCTTTTGTAGAACTTTATAATAAAGGTTTAATTACACAAAATAACTATATGGTAAATTGGTGTACTCACGATGGTGCTTTATCAGATATAGAAGTTGAACATCAAGAAATAAAAGGCAAATTTTATCATATGAGATATAAATTTGCTAATAAAAATGGACATATTCAAGTTGCAACAACAAGACCAGAAACATATTTTGGTGATACTGCTATTATGGTTCATCCTGATGATGAAAGATATAAAGATATTATAGGGCAAGACGTTATTTTACCTTTAAGCAATAGAGTTATTAAAATAATTACAGATGAGTATGTAGATATGAGTTTTGGAACTGGTATAGTTAAAGTGACACCAGCACATGATCAAAATGATTATGAAATTGGGCAAAGACATAATTTAGATTTTATAAAAGTTTTTGATGAAAAAGGTATTTTAAATGAATATGCAGGAGAATTTCAAGGACAAGAACGACTTAAAGCACGAGATTCTATTGTAAAAAAATTACAAGATTTAGGTCATATTGTTAAAATTGAAGAACATACTCATCAAATAGGACATTGTTATAGATGTAAAAATATTGTTGAACCTTTCATTTCAACACAATGGTTTGTTGATAAAAGTGTTGCAAAATCCAGTATAGATAAAACATATAAAGGTTTAACTAAGTTTTTTCCTGCTCATTGGATAAACTCTTATAAAGCTTGGATGAATGATTTAAGACCTTGGTGTATATCAAGACAATTATGGTGGGGGCATAGAATCCCTGTTTTTACTTGTAATTCTTGTAAACATGAATGGGCAGATCAAAATGATGTTCCTATTGCTTGTCCTAAATGTGTAAAAAAAGATTATAGGCAAGATCCAGATGTTTTAGATACATGGTTTTCTTCAGCTTTATGGTCGTTTTCACCTCTTGGTTGGGGTAATAATAATAAATTAAAAGATAAATATAATAATACAGATTTAGAAGAGTTTTATCCAAATTCTTTATTAATTACTGGTTTTGATATTATATTCTTTTGGGTTGCAAGAATGATGATGATGGGAGATTATTTTAAAAAAGAATTACCATTTAAACATATTTATATGCACGCACTAGTTCGCGATGAAACTGGTGCTAAAATGTCAAAATCAAAGGGTAATGTTATTGATCCTTTAACTATGGTTGAAGAATTTTCAGCTGATATTGTTAGATTTTCACTTGCTTATTTAGCTGTTCAAGGTAGAGATATAAAACTAGCTAAAAATCATCTTGAATTATATAGAAATTTTACAAATAAATTTTATAATGCAGCTAATTATTTACAGTTAAATGTAAAAAGTTTTCCAGATTTAAAAGATATAGAAATCAAAACACCTTTAGGTTTACATATCTTAAGTAAATTAGCAAATGCAATAAAAGATATAAGAAAGACTCTTGATTTGTATAAATTTAACGAAAGTGCCTTACATTTATATAAGTTTGTATGGAATGAATTTTGTGATTGGGGTATTGAATATTCTAAAGCATCAAAAGATTCTATTGTTGAACTTGGTGCGATATTTAAAGAAACATTAAAATTAACTTCACCTTTTATGCCATTTATTTCTGAGTATTTGTATCATAAACTTTCCAATACTTCTTTAGAAAACTCAAGCTCAATTATGATTATGAATTATCCTAAAATAAATAATTATGTTAAAAATTATCCAAAAATTGACGCTATGTTTGAGCTGATAGAAGAAAGTATAATATCTATACGAAGAGCTAAAGTACTTATAAATAAAGCTAATGCTAAGATTGATCAAGCATATATTAAAATGGATATTTCAATTGATGAAGATATAGCAAAGCCATTTATTCAGCAATTAGCAAAAGTTAAAAATATTGTATTTGTAAAAAATAAAATTGATAATTGTATTACTGAAGTATCTTCTAATTTAGAAGTTTATATTCAAAAAGATGAAATGAATATGAATGAAATTATTTCTAAGTTAGAAAAACAAAAAGATAAAACACAAAAAGAATATGATAAATTATATTCCTTATTGGAAAATAAAAATTTTGTAAAAAATGCACCAGAAAATGTAATTAAAACTAGTGAAGCATCTTTGAAAGAAATTAATAAAAAACTAGATAAAATTAATAATGAATTAGAGTCTTTACATAATTAAATAAAGGATTAAAATTGGTATTAAAAAGTAGTTTTATCTTTTTATGTATAGTTTTTATTTTTACATCTTGTGCAAAACGAGATATAGAAAAAATTGTTCAAACTAATTCAGCAATAATGATTAATCATAACTATTATAAAATAAATCAACTGATCTTGCAATTAAAAGAAAAGTTAGATAAAAGAAATTCTAGTTCATATAATAAAGATATTGCTTTAAAAATAACACGACTAATTAGAAGTTTAGATAATAATTTTTTATTAAAATATAAACATACAACATTAGAAAATTATAAAGATTATTTGCACATTGCTTTTAGTAAGAATAATATCAAAAATAGAAATGATTATTTAATTTTAGGCATATATTATTTAGTATTTGATTCTTATGGTATAAAAGATGGTATGAAGCTAACAGCTTTGATGTATGACGAAGAAAAATTACTAAAACTTCATAAAAACTTACAAATTATAAAATGGAAACTAAAAGCATCAAGAGATAATGAAAATAAATATTTATTTTTAACTTGGCAACAAAATTGGCAAATTGCTTTAGAAAAAAAGATAAATTTAAATAAAAACTTTTCTTTTTCTGTATTAAACAAAATAGAATATCTTAAAAATAATAAAGCAAGTCTTTTAGGATCTTCAGATTTTTCTTTTGAAATTTTATTAACAAAAATGATTGATAATGTGGAAAACTCTCTTACAACTCTAAAAGTTACTCCTATTGATGTAGGAGTAAATACTCTTAGAACTATTTTTTTATTTTTATAATAAAGATTTATATTTTATTTAAGTATTTCATTTGCTAATTTTAATAAATTTTTCTTTATATTAAAAGTTAAAGGGTCAGTAAGTATAAGTTTAGTATTGATACTATTTGCAATAATTATTGCTTTTTTTTGTGAAAATTGAGGGGAAACAAATATTTTGTTTATCTTTAGTTTTTTAATTTTTTTAATTAATTGTACTAATTCATTTGCTTTTATGTCTTTACCTTCATTTTGTATTTCTATTTGTTCTAAATTATAACGTTTAGCAAAATAACCCCATGATGGATGAAAAACTACAAATGCTTTATTTGAATGTTTTATAAAAATATTTATTAACTTATGATTTAATATATCTAATTCTTGTAAAAAAGCAAGATAGTTTTTTTTATAAAAATCTTTATTTTTTTTATCAATTTTTAATAAAGCTTCATACATATTTTTAACTTGTATTTTAATTAATAAAGGATCTAACCAAATATGTGGATCTAAAATATCCTTATCTTCTATATCATCATGATGATCTTTTGTATGATGATTTTCTTCATGATGATGATCTTGCATACTTAATTTTGTAATACCTTTTGAAGTATCTATAAATAATGTTTTAGGTGCATTACTTTTAAATTTATTTAACCATATAAGCTCAAATGGTACACCAATAGAGAAATATATTAATGATTTAGATAATAACTTCATTTGTGAACTTTTAGGTTCATAGTTTTCTGGACTAAAACCTTTTTTAAGCATTACATTAATTTTAAATTTATCTTTTGTAATTTTTTCTAGCATATACTTTTGAGGTAAAATACTAACTGTAATTTCACTTGAAGAAAATACAAAACTTGTTAATATAAATAAAGTAATAAAAATAATTTTCATCTAAAGCCTTTATATGAATATGTTAATTTTATAATACATCTGATTTAATAACCATTAGTTTTTCTTTGCTCATTTCTATCATAGAGTGATGAATTCCACCCATTCCAAGTCCTGAAGCTTTTGCTCCTCCAAATGGCATCCAATCAACTCTAAATGCAGTATGATCATTTACCATAACAGCAGTTCCTGAAAGTCTTTTGACAGCTTTTAAAGCAGTATCAATATTTTTAGTAAAAATTGAAGCCTGAAAAGACACTTCTAAAGAATTTGCTCTATTAAATGCATCTTCAATATCACTATATGAATAGATACAAACAACAGGACCAAATATTTCTTTTGTAGATACTAAAGCATCATCAGCAGGATTTAAAATAACAGTTGGTTCATAAGTAGATGCAGAAATTCTTTTTCCACCAGTTAATATTGTTCCACCTTTTGTAACTGCTTCATTAACCCATTGCTCAATTCTAGTTACTTCATTGTTATTAATTAGTGGACCAACTTGTGTTTTAGGGTTTAATTGATCTCCTACAATTAATTTTGAAGCATAATCTGAAAGCTTAGAAGCTACAATATCAACTATTGATTCATGTACATAAACTCTTTGAACTGATACACATACTTGTCCAGCATGGTAAAAACCACCTTTTCCTAAATCAGGAATCATAGCATCAATATTAGCATCTGCTTCAACAATAACAGGTGCAACCCCACCATGTTCTAAAGCTACTCTAGTTCCATTTGCAACTTTAGAATTTAAGTACCAACCAACTTTTCCAGAACCAATGAAAGTTAAGAAATTTATTTGTGGAGAAGTTGCCAGTAATTCACCAGCTTCTCTACCACAAACTACAGCTTGTGCCCAACCTTTAGGAAGTCCAGCTTGATCTAAAATTTCAATTAATTTAATAGCTGACATTGGAGTTTGAGTTGCTGGCTTAATAATCACAGAACACCCAACAGCAAGAGCTGGAATTACCTGATGAATTGCTAAATTAAATGGATGATTAAATGCAGAAATTGCAGCAACTACACCAATAGGTTCTTTAAAAGTATAAGCCATTCTATTTGCACTTGAAGCTGTATGACCCATAGCAACTTCAGAACCTTCAAATGAACTTAAAGATTCAATAGCAAGTTTAACACCATTTATTGCTCTATGTATTTCAACTTGAGAATCCATATAAGGTTTACCACCTTCACTTGCACAAAGAATTGTAAGTTCTTCAATTTGAGAACTCATAATTTCAACTACTTTTTCTAAAATCTCAATTCTTTTGAATTTAGGAAGTACATTTTTGTGATTATTAAATGTAGCATTTGCTAAATTTATTGCTGCTTGTACTTCTTTAAGAGTTGAAAATGGAACTTCTCCTATTACTCTATCGTTAAACGGTGATGTAACTTCAATTGTATTCATTTTTTTCCTTTTAGTTTTATATTTTTATTAAATCATACACTGCTTTTTAGCTAATAAATCATTTAAAATAGAATGATTTAATGAATAATCAACAGCAAGATCAATTAAATGAACACCTTTTCCATTTACACATTTGTCTAAAGTTTGTTCAAAATCTTCACAAGATGTTGGTCGATATCCTGTTGCTCCATAAGATTGAGCATATTTAACAAAATCAGGATTTCCTAAATCTAGACCATAGTTTTCAAAGCCCATACCAGCTTGTTTCCATTTAATCATTCCATAAGAGTTATCATTTAAAATAATAATAGTTAAATCAAGATTTAATCTAACAGCTGTTTCCATCTCTTGTGAGTTCATCATGAAGCCACCATCTCCACAAACACAAACAACTTTTGAATTAGGTTTTATCATTTTTGCAGCCATTCCAGAAGGAAGTCCTGCTCCCATAGTTGCAAGTGCATTATCTAATAATAAAGTATTAGGTTGTGCACATCTATAGTTTCTAGCAAACCAAATTTTATAAACACCATTATCAAGTGTTACAATATCTTTAGCCTCTAAAATTTGCCTTATGGTTCTAACTGCTTTTTGAGGTAATATTGGAAATCTTGTATCTCCAAAGTATTTACTTAGTTTTGTTTTAATATCACCTGCTAATCTTACATAATAATTAAAATCCCAATGATCTTGTTTTGAAATAGCGTTAGTAAATGCTTCAATATTTCCAGCAATATCGCCAATAACATCTAATTGAGGAAAGTAAGTATCATCAACTTCTGATGGAAAAAAGTTTACATGTAATACTTCTGTAGCACCTTCATGGTTTTCCATAAAAAATGGTGGTTTTTCAATAACATCATGTCCAACATTGATAATCAAATCAGCTCTTTCAATTGCACAATGAATAAAATCATCAGCAGAAAGTGCAGCAGTACTTAAGCAAAGTTTATGATTTTCATCAATTACACCTTTTCCCATTTGAGTTGAGAAAAAAGGAATTCCAGTTTCATTTACAAAATTTGTAAGTGCATCACCAATTCTGTTTCTATTTGCACCAGCTCCTATAAGTAAAAGAGGTCTTTTAGCTTTTTCTATCATTTTAATAGCATCTAAAACTGCAACTTTATCTGCTTGTGGGTATCTAAAATTTTGAACTGGATAGATATTGTCTTCAACTTCTTCTTCTGCAATATCTTCTGGTAACTCAATATGAACAGCACCTGGTCTTTCAGTTGTTGCTATTTTAAATGCTTCTCGCACCATTGAAGGAATATTATTTCCATTTACAACTTGTTTTGCATATTTAGTCATTGGTTTCATCATGCCAACTATGTCAATAATTTGAAATCTACCTTGTTTTGATTTTTTAATTGGTTTTTGACCAGTTATCATCATCATAGGCATTCCACCAAGCTGGGCATAAGCTGCTGCTGTTGCAAAGTTTGTAGCCCCAGGACCAAGTGTTGCTAAACAAACACCAACTTTTCCAGTTAATCTTCCATATGTTGCAGCCATAAAACCAGCACCTTGTTCATGTCTTGTTAAAATTAGTTTAATATTAGATTGTCTTAGTGATTCTAAGAAATCTAGATTTTCCTCACCTGGAATTCCAAAAATATACTCTACTCCTTCATTTTCTAAGGCTTTAATAAATAAATCTGATGCTTTCATTTTTTCTCCAAAATTAATTAATTATTTGTTATTTAATGTGCATTCTTTCAAAATAATTGTTAAAAATGACTTAATTAAAATAATTGTTGTGAAATATTTATATTTGTGTGTACTTATGGGATCTTTTGAGTATAAGATAACTAGAACATATGTTTAAAAATACAAAATATATGAACTAGTTATATAAAAAGAAGGTTATTTTATTAAACTTGTCCAGTTGATTGATTTTCCTTGCATATCATAAATGCTTGGAGTTCCTTTAACACCAAGTTTTGTTCCTAATGCTTTACTCTCATTAATTAATTTATTTAATTTATTAATTTCGTCATTGGTAAATTTTGCTTTTTTATACTCTGTACTACCTTTTCCTATATCACTTAATCTTTTTGCTTTTTCTTCTTTTGTTTTTGCTGACAAAATCCATCTTGACATTGCATTTGCATTTTTATGAAAATCTAAATTAAATAAAAAAACATTTATTTTGACATCTTGTTTTATTTTTTCCCAAGATGCTTCAAATTTATGACAATAAGGGCATTCAGGGTCTGTGAAAACATTTATTTCTCTTTTACCAGTTCCATAAGTAAATAATTCTTTACCTTTTAAAATAGATATGTCAATAGGAATACTAACTTGTGTTTGTGTTTTTGTATTAATAACTTTATTTGTTAAAAAAAGATATTTACCATCTTTATCTATTACTACATTAAAGGCTTGTCCTTTGTTGTCTTTACCTTCAACTAAATAAAGTTCCATATTCTTAGCAATTAATACACTTGATGTAACTTTTGCATTAATTTTAGTAAATGTATCTAATTTACTTAAATCTTCATTACTTAATGTTTTAGCAAAGATTAGTGTGTTCGCTAAAATAATAAAAGATATAGCTTTAACTAATTTCATTTTCGTCCTTTTTTATAAATTATTTAAAACTATATCACAAAATTGTTTAGTATTTATAAAACTTGTAAAGGATATAATTTTTATTTTATTTATTTAAAATACTTACCTTAATATTTATTAGCTACAATAAGAAAAACTATACTAGAGAAGAAAGAAATATAAATGTTTTTACCTACAACAAAAAAAGAATTAGAAAACCTAAATTGGGAGAAATGTGATATTATTCTTATAAGTGGAGATGCTTATATAGATTCTCCTTTTATAGGAGTAGCAACTGTTGGGCGAATTTTAGAGAAACTTGGATATAAAGTTGGAATAATTGGACAACCAAACTTAAAAAATGATGATATAAAAAGACTAGGTGAACCACGACTTTATTGGGGAGTAAGTGGGGGTAGTATTGATTCAATGGTATCAAATTACACTGCAACTAAAAAGTTTAGAAATTCTGATGATTATACTCCTGGTGGAGTAAATGATAAAAGACCCAATAGAGCAACTTTAGTGTATACAAACTTAATCAGACGACATTATAAAAATACAGTTCCTATTGTTTTAGGTGGAATTGAGGCAAGTTTAAGAAGAGTTACTCATTATGATTATTGGAGTAATAAACTGCGTAAACCTATTTTATTTGATGCAAAAGCTGATTATTTAATCTATGGCATGGGAGAAATTGCTATTGAAGAATTTTCAAGAGCACTAAGAGATGGTACGAATCCAAGAGTTGTAAGAGGTGTTTCTTATATAAGCAAAGAATTAAACGAAAAACATTCTACATATATACAAATGCCTTCACATCAAGAATGTTTGGATGATAAAGAAAAATATATAGATTTATTTGATATTTTTTATGATAATAATGATCCAATTTCTGCAAAAGGTTTATATCAAAAAGTAGATCAAAGATATTTAATTCAAAATTCACCTTGTGATTATTTAGATGAAAAAGAGATGGATGGTATCGCATCTTTGCCATATACAAGAGAACTTCACCCTTATCATGTTCCACAAGGAAAAGTGAAATGTTTAGAAACGATAAAGTTTTCAATTCAAACACATCATGGCTGTTGGGGTGAGTGTAATTTTTGTGCTATTGGAGTTCATCAAGGACGAACAATAAGAACAAGAAGTGAAGAAAATATTTTAAAAGAAGCAAAAGAATTTACTAATTACAAAGACTTTAAGGGAATTATATCAGATGTGGGGGGACCAACAGCCAACATGTACGGATATGAGTGTGGAAAAAAACTTAAAAAAGGTACCTGTGATGATATAAGATGTGTTGATTATGATAGACTTTGTAAAGTTATGAAAGTAGATCATTCAAGGCATTTAAAACTTTTAAAAAATATAAGAACAGTACCTGGAATTAAAAAAGCTTTTGTAGCATCAGGTCTTAGATATGATTTTATAGCTGCTGATAAAAAATATGGATATGAGTATTTAAAAGAATTGGTAAATCATCATATTTCAGGACAAATGAAAGTAGCACCTGAACATACTTCTAATAGGGTTTTAAAACTTATGGGAAAACCTGGGCAACAACCCTTAATAGAATTTAAAAAGATGTATGATAGGCTTAATAAAGAAGCAGGTAAAAAACAATTTTTAACCTACTATTTAATTGCAGCACACCCTGGTTGTGAAGAAAAAGATATGCACGATTTAAAACATTTTACACAATACGAACTTAAAATGAATCCAGAACAAGCTCAAGTATTTACTCCAACTCCTAGTACTTATTCTGCTGTAATGTATTATACACAATTAGACCCAGTTACAAGAAAAAAGATATTTGTAGAAAAAGATATTAAAAGAAAAGAAAAACAAAAAGAGATTGTAATTGATAAAAAATATTATCAAAGAAGAAAAGCAGGAACGGCTGGAATGCAGAGTTAAATTAAACTACAAAATATATTTTGTTTTCCTTCATCTATTTATTTTTATTTCTAAATATTAATAGATTATAAGGAACAATTTTATTAGTATCTATCTATTTGATTAGAAAAAAACTCAATTTAACTACTCTTTAAAC
>JADGEG010000227.1 GCA_016744485.1 Arcobacter sp.
CAAAGGTGATTATAGTGGAAATACAAATCCTTATGCACCAAAATACAATTACAATATAGGAACTCAATATAGAAATGCTCTTGGGTATTATGCAAGTATGAATATAAATGGTTATGGAAAAATGTATTTTGATAAAGCTAATAAATATGCAAAAAAAGCTTACAATTTAGTAAATGTTAAATTAGGATATGAAACAAAACATTATGATATTTATCTATATGGCAAAAATATTTTTGATAAAAATCATGATTCAGATGGATATTTTAGTGGTAAATATGTGATTTATTCAGAGCCTAGAGAAATTGGTGTACAGTTAGCATACAGATTTTAGAGTTAAATATGAAAATAAATAAAATAATACTTTTATTTATATTTGCACTAAATAGTTTATATCCACAGGGCTTGTGGATAAATACTTTTAGTACACTTAATAATAAAAAGTCAAATATAAAAGTAAGTTTAGGCTTGGGTAAAACTCTTTTAAAATCGTCCAATGGAAAATTAATAGTTGATAATTTCACTATTACATCGCCAACTGGAAATAAAACAACAGTTAAGATATTAGAAAAAAACAAGCCAATAGATATATCTAATAAAATAAATACTCAAGGTGTTTACTCTATAGATGCCCATACAAAGTCTATATTCTATACAAAATATATAGATAATAACAACAAGCAACAGTTAAAATTAAAGACTAAAGATGAGATAAAAAATATTAAAAAAATTATCTCATCAATTAAATTTGAAACATACGCTAAATCTTATTTAACAATAGGAGAATGGGATACGATAAAAGCACAAAATAAAGGATTAGAAATCATACCAAAAACTAATCTTTCAGGTTTGAAAATGGGTGATATAGTAAATGTCAATGTCTTATTCAACGGAAAACCTTTGACAATAACTCCAGGTTCTATAGAGTACATAACTATAAATAGTACTTCCTTTAGTAAAAATAATGATTTTTCTTTATTCTCATATATAATAAATGGTAAAGCACAATTCAAAATTTTATCAAATGGACAATATATAATAAACTGTTATCATAAAGAGAACATTACAAATAATAATTTGAAATATTTATATGAAAAAGTAAATCAAGTTTATTATGGGACTACACTATCTTTTAATGTTAAGGGAGATACTTCTAATGAACTACACTCTATCAAATAATATAAGTCATCTGACTTTAAATCAACTTTAGGAATAAATATGGAACTTTTACCAAACTTTCAAATCGGAATTTACAATACATATATAGCAATGATTATACTTACACTTACAACAAGAGTAATAGCAAAATTTACAAATAGTGACTTAAAAAGAGCTCATACATTTCCTCCTATGAATAGTTATGAAAAAGCTGTATATTATATTTGGCTTGGACTTTTTGCCTTTATTTTACTTATTAGTTTTTTGATACCCTTTGTTTATACTAAGATACTATTTCCTCTTGGTATAATCTTTAGTTTTAGTGGATTATTGATATTTCTATTTTCCAAATATACTTATGAAACAACACCAAAAGAGCAATTAATAACCACAGGATTATATAAAATAAGCAGAAATCCTGGATATTTTAGTAATACACTTTATCTAATAGGAGTAAGTTTTATGGCAAATTCCATTTTTTTACTAGGATTATCTATACTATTCTTTTTATTTTATCAAGTTGCAGTAACTTATGAAGAAAGAATGTGTGAAGATATATATAAAGAGGAATTTATAGAGTATAAAAATAATACTCCTAAGAATTTTTTATTTTTTTAAATTTAAATAGCTAGTAAAACATGGGGCATTCCAATGTGTTATAATGTTCAGTAAATAAGTAATTGGTGACAAATGGAACAGTATGAAATTATAAAAACTGGTACTTTAGATATGCAATTATAATATTGCTTGGTTGGATTATTGTATTCTTATCAGTGCAATTCTTTTGGAGTTATTCCTTTAATTATGCTCCAACAGAAGAAATTAAGCATCAAGTTGCAATGAAAGATGGTGCACCTGTAGTATTTAGTTTATTTTTTGGATGGGCATATGCTTTTGGCATAATGATTATATATGATATTATCTATAAAATATATTTATATCTATTACAAAGACTATTTAACACACCTAACAAAAACAAAGTGTGATATATTTAGTTGTAGCAAGGAAAAATATGAAATCTATTCTAAACTTTATTAAAGTATGTAAAGATATATCAACAGCAGGGCAACCTACAAAAAATGACTTTAAACTCATATCAAAGAACAAATTTGATGTAGTCATAAACTTAGCCTTATATAATAGTAATAATGCTTTAAAAAATGAAGATAAAATTGTATCAAAAAACAATATGATTTATATTCATATTCCAATATCTTGGGACAAGCCAGAAATTGATAGATTAAATTTATTTTGTACTACTTTAAAAGAATTACAAAAAGAAAATAAAAAAGTTTTTATTCATTGTGCAAAAAATTATAGAGTATCAATTTTTATTTATTATTACAAAAGAATTATATTAAAAGATAAAAATGCTAAACTAATTTTACCAAGAGGATT
>JADGEG010000228.1 GCA_016744485.1 Arcobacter sp.
TAATAAAATTGATATTAAAAATCAGATACAATTTAAAAAAACAAGTTGGAAATTATTTAGACTGCTTTAGAAGTGGTTTTTAGAGATGCCCTAATATTACTTATGATTTGTATAGGAAGTTTTTGCCTTAATTCTTTGATGAAAGTTTTTAAAGCATTTTGTGTCATTTCTTTATCTACCCAAATATATTCTTGTATCAAATCATAAGAAGTCATTTTATTTTGATTTTTATATAAAAGCTCTAAAAAATATTTTTCTTTTTTTCTTAAAGAAATTTCCTTGTTTTTATAGATTAATAGTGAGTTTTGCATATCTAAAAATGTATCTTTTGTTAATTTAAGTTTTATATTATTAGAACTTAATAATGCTTCTTTTATTGCTGTGAATAATTTTTTATTTGTTGTTGGTTTTAATATATAAGCATTTACTTTTAAATTAATAAGTTTAAAAAGATATTCTTCTTTAGAATAAGCACTTAGAATAATAATAGGTGTAGTTGAATCAATCATTCTTATATTTTTTACAAGCTCAATACCTGTTGAGTTTTTCATTTCAATATCAGAAATCACTAAATTAGGTTTTAAAGATAAAAAATCTTCATATCCATCTAAACCATCACGACTGTGATATACTTTTTTAAAATAAAAGCTTAAAATATTACTTAATCTTTGTGCCATTATTTCATCATCTTCAACTAATAAAACAGTAAACATTTTTAAATGATCTTTTAATTCTTCTAGCATAATAAAACCTTTTTATATAATTACAGTAAAAATTGCACCTTTGGAGCTATTGTGAACACTTAACACTCCTTGCATGTTTTTTTCAATAATCATTTTTGACATATAAAGACCCAATCCTGTTCCTTGAAATTTTTTTGTTGAAAAATATGGCTCAAAAATATGGTCTAAGTGCTTTTCTTCTATACCTTTTGCATTGTCTTTTACATTTAAAATTGATTTATTATCTTTCATATCAATATACAAAGATATTTTTGCATCTTTTATATTATTACTAAGCAAAGCATCTCTTGCATTTAATAAAAGATTTAATACTACTTGAGAATATTCTCTTGGGTAGGCCTTGATTTTTTTATCTTTTATTATCTGATATTCTAAAGTAATATTTTGATTAATTAAAGAATCTTTGACTAATGTTATAGCATTTTCACAAGCTTTAGATATTAAAAAATATTTTTTTTCTTTTTCTGTTTTAAAAAAGTTTTTAAAATCTTCAATAGTAAAAGACATATATTGAATAATATCACTAGCATCTTTTGTCGATTTTGTTAAGTACTCATGATTTGCTTGTTTAAACATGATTTTAGTTTCAATTTCCATTAATATACTAGATAATTGACTTAAAGGTTGACGCCATTGATGGGCAATCATATTTAACATTTCACCCATTCTAGCTAATCTTGATTGATGTAACATTGCTCTATCTTTATTTTTTTCTTCTTCAAGAGCAATTTTTATTTTTTGATTTAAATTTTGATTTAAATCTTTTAAACTTAATTCTTTTTTTCGTACCTTTTGTTTATAAAAACTAAAAGTTTGATTTATTTTTGATGAAATAAAGATTGATAATATTGATATAAAAATTATCAATAAAAAAGCAATTAGTATTGCTGTTTTAATATACTTATTCTTTTTTTTCTCTAATATGATTTTTCTTTTTAGTATAACTTCATTTATTTCATTTAAAGAAATACCACTACCAATAATCCAATTCCATTCTTTAAAAAACTTAACAAAGGCAAGCTTTTTATTAATATTTCTTACATTCTTACTTATAGGGTATAATTCAAAAAAACTGCCATTTTGTTTTTTTATTGCTAAACGAATAAAATCTTGTACATAAAACTTACCTTTAGAATCTTTTTTATTAGTATAATCACTTGTAAGATTATTGGGTTTATTTGTATTTGTTATTAAAACATTAGTATTTGTATAAATCCAAAAATGATTATTATTTTCAAATCTCATAAATTCAATCCATCTTGCAATATTATATTTTAGATTGTCTAATAAATAATAAATATCTTTTTTTAAAACTATAAGTAAGTTTCTTTTTCTTAAGTATTTAAAATAATATATATTAGTCTTATCTTCTATTAAAAAATAATTTTTTTTATTCTTAAGAATTTTTGTAATACTAAAAGTAAAGAAAACATCTTTGTTCTTTATAATTTGTTTATTTTCTAAGTTAATAATTATAAATTCTGTATTTAAATTAGAATGTTGATTTATATAATCATTTAAATCTTTATATTTGATATTTTTAATAAAAGAGTTCATTTGAATCAAAATATTTTTTTTTGTATTTGTAATTAACAGGTTTTTTTGATATTTAATATACTTAAATATATTATTAATTTCTTTTTCTAAAATATTTTTTTGCTTTTTAATATAGTTTTTTTCTATTTCTAAACTCTCTTTTATAAAATCATTGTTTTGTTTGTTTATTAATGAATATAATAATATAGAAACTAATATAACTATGGAAAAAATAGGTGTGATAA
>JADGEG010000058.1:0-3627 GCA_016744485.1 Arcobacter sp.
CAGGTACATTTGCCATTGCAGAATATTGTCCTTGTGATAGTAAAGTTAAATCCGATAAAGGGAAGTCAAAAAAAGTTAAATCAGTGTTTTTTGATATGCCATCTTTGTGTAGTTTTAATCCGTAGTCTGGTTTCATATTTCTCCTTTTAGTTATCGTAAAATCTCTCAACAAATTTTACAATTTTATCCAGTACCCTTGGAACTATTTTTTTTCTCTCTAGCAACTTTGGTTTAACTTTTAAAGTTTTGGCTACATCATTTGCTAATGGTTTTCTCTCATCATAGATATAAGTTTCAATTACTTTTCTAACTTCATCACTATCAAGATTTTCATCTGTACATAAACTTTCAAAAGCATTTATTTTTTCCTCATCCCAAAACTTCTCAAATTCATCATCAATGGCAGAGTCATCACTTATATTCATTAGGTTTTCATTGATAAATTTTTCGATAAGCTCCCGCTTGCTTCTTAAACTAGCATTTCCATTTATAACATTATTAATATTCTCTCGTTGTTTTTGCTTGTCTTTTTCACTTGCATTTTTATATTGAGCCAATAATTTTAAAATATAAGATACATTTATTTCATCCTTATGAATAAGTTCAAGTTCAAAATCAATATCATCTAGTATAGATACTTTTTCAGTCCCAGAACCACTATTTCCACCTAAGTCTTCATACATATCAAGATATTTAGATTTATAATCTTCAAACTCTTGTTCTTTCATTTTCAAGTCAAACCATTTAAAATTACTAAAGCCATCTAAAATATTCTTAACTCTCATTATTTCTCTAAAAGCTTTTACAAAGGCTAATTTGTCATCTTCATTGCTTAAATTATTTACACTATCAATATCAGGTACAACCTCTATTAAAATATTATACTTTATGTCAAATTTTAAAACATACTCTTCGTAAGGTTGCATTAAAATTATCTCTTTGGCATCTTTATTTGAAAATAGTGCGATAGCTTCATCTGTTGCACTTTTTAGATTTCTAAAACATACAATATTACCTTGAGACTTCTGCTCGTTTAGTATTCTATTTGTTCTACTAAATGCTTGAATAAGTCCATGATATTTTAAGTTTTTATCTACATAAAGTGTATTAAGTGTTTTGCTGTCAAAACCAGTCAAAAACATATTTACTACAAGCAAAATATCAATCTTTTTATTTTTAACCTGTTTAGATATATCGTTATAATAGTTATAATAACTCTGGCTATCTTTAGTGCTAAATTTTGAGCCAAACATTGTATTATAGTCATCTATAAACTCATCAAGTTTTTCACGAGAATGTTTGTTTATATGAGATTCATCTACATTCGCACCATCACTTTCATCTAGTTCCTCATAACCATTTGCATCTTTGTCATTTTCATTAGTACTATATGAAAATATAGTAGCTATACGAAGATTATGTTGTTTAGATTTAAAAGTTTCATAGTATTTTATAAGCATATCAACACTACCGACACACATCATAGCGGTAAACTCTTTTGAGTGAGTTTTTCTAGGATGATTAGCGATGATATAATCAACTACTTTTTCAATTCTATCATCACTTTCAAGTAATTCTTTTTTGTTGATTGCTTCTACATCAATATCAATATCAATATTGGTTGCACTATCTTTTTTTTCTTTGTATTTTCCTATATACTCAACAGAAAATTTCAATACATTGTCATCATTAATGGCATCAGTTATTACATATCTATGCAGCCTATCATCAAATAAATCTTTTGTAGTTCTCTTACCTTGAGCATTTGATGAAGCATTATCAGCAAATATAGGAGTACCAGTAAAACCTATCATTTGATTTTTAGTAAAAAAGTTACTTATATTTTTATGTGTTTCACCAAATTGACTTCTATGACACTCATCAAAGATAAAAACAATATTTTTATCTTTTAATTGTTCCATCTGTTGTAAATATCTCTCTTTAGAGATAGCTGTATTTAATTTTTGGATAGTTGTAACGATAAGTTTCGTATCATCGCTAAACTGCTTTACAAGTGCTTTTGTATTGTCTGTGCCATCTACACTACCATCACTAAAACTATTAAACTCTTTTGTAGTTTGAAAATCTAAATCTTTTCTATCTACTACAAATACAACTTTATAAACCTTTTCAAGCTTCATAAGTATCTGAGCAGTTTTAAACGAGGTAAGTGTTTTACCTGAGCCAGTAGTATGCCAAATATAGCCATTTTTATTTGTGTTTGATACTCTATCTATTATACTCTCTACTGCATGATATTGATAAGGTCTTAGAACCATTAATATTTTTGGAACCTCTGCTAAAACAATATATTTACATATAATTTTAGATAGGTGACACCTCTCAAGAAAAGTATCTGTAAACTCCTCAAGGTTTGTAATATTATTATTTTCAATATCAGCCCAATAAAAAGTTTGTTTGAACGATTGTTTTTTATTATTAGCATAGTATTTTGTATTTACACCATTAGTTATAACAAATAGTTGTACATAGTTAAATAAAGCACTATTTGAGCTATATGAATGTCTTTGATAGCGATTTATCTGATTAAATGCTTCTTTAAGTTCTAAGCCTCTTCTTTTGAGTTCTATTTGAACCAATGGCAAACCATTAATTAGTATCGTTATATCATATCTATTTTTATATACTCCATCAACTGTTACCTGAGAAGTTACTTGAAAAATATTTTGACACCAATGTTCAATATTTAAAAACTCTATATACTTAGTTGTTCCATCATCACAAGGTAAAACAAATTTATCTCTTAGTATTTTAGCTTTCTCAAAAACATTACCTTTTGCAAGATGATTTAAAATTCTTTTAAACTCTGTATCACTTATAGTTATTTTATTATGTCTTTCAAGTTGTACTTTTAGGTTTTGTTCTAGTACTGTGTCATCTTTTATTTTTACAGGTTCGTACTCTAGTTTTTTAAGTTGATTAATTAAATTGTATTCTAATATTGCTTCTGATTGTACACTCATTATTTTACCTACTGATACTTATCGACAAGATAGCTACTCATGTTACCAAGCTCAGGATAAACAGAACCACCATGGATATTCATAACTTCTAAATTTTCTAATAAAATTGGTTTTACTTTGTAATCTATTATTAAATAAGTACTTACAAGCTGTTCAACATTTTTATTTTCTTTAGAACCTTCCCCTAACCCTACAAAAATAAAATCTCCGCTTTGATTATTTATTCTTTGATTTTTAGCGACACCTCTAATAAAATGGTTGTCACAATACATATTCTTTTGAAATTCATCTGTTTTGCCTATGACACTATATTCTAGTTTCATTATTTTCATTAATTTGGTAACTTTTTCGTCATCAGGATTTAAAAACTCTTTCTCTTTATTTTCAAAAATATATACTAAGCCATCTTGATTTTTTCTATCTAAATTATTACAAGCAAAAAAGATTGAAACCAATGGATTTCTAGTTAAATCCAATAATCTTGTAGGCAACCCGTAGTGTTGCATAGTAATTAGTTTTTCATAATCAGTAGTGTCATTGGCAAAGTCATTTGGTTTTAATGCTAAAATTTTTTGAAAAAGTTGATGTTCATTGTCTAGTAAGCTTTGAGACCTTGCTATACTTGGATTTATACTCCAATCTG
>JADGEG010000058.1:3637-10736 GCA_016744485.1 Arcobacter sp.
ATCTGAGTTAGCTTGACCTCTGAAAAATAAATCTTTTCCACTTAACTCACTAAGTGCAAATCTAAGCTCTTCTTTTTTTTCTACATTTGGTAGTTTAAATAAAAAAGTTATTTTAGTTTCTATTTCTCTTAAAACTCTTAGTGTTTCAAGCCTTGCTTTTAACTCTTTTATCTCTTTCTTTATCTCCTCATTATCACTATTCGTATCAAATGAATCAATTAATTTTGGATATTGTTGTGTTCGGTTAAATGACACAAATTGAGGTGCTGGAAAGGAAATACTATTATCAGTAGCATACTTTAAATAAGCATATATAAAATTAATCTCTTGTTGTGATATAAACTCATCAAGAGAATTTATATTATCATCTTGCATAATTTTTAATAAAATATATTCTTTTAAATATAAAGAATGATGATAGTATCTTGGTATTTTAGTAGATAGATTTTTTATATCTAGCTCATATCGCAATGAATTTGTTTTAATAGAAAATACAATATTTTCATCTTCAAATACTAATTTTCCTTGAGTATTTATTATCTCTTTCTGAGAAGATGTCAATTCATAGTATTTGAAAGATATGTTATCAATTCTTTCAAAATAATCTAAGTTCCAATAAAAGTACTTTCTATTCTCAATTTTTGAATTTATATAGGCTTCAAAATACTCTTTTGCCTCTTGTGTCCCATAACCATTTTCAACATTCATATAAACATTCCTTGGAGTAAAGCTTTTTTAAACTCTTTTGTTTGATTTAATTGAATTGTTGCGAGTTCTATTTTTTTATCTATTGAAGATAAAAGGTCGGCTATTTTCTCCTGTTCCTCAATACATGGCATATTCCATTTTAATTTTAAAAAATCTTTTTTACTCAGAACTCTATTTCTACCAGCTCCACCTGGAGAAATTAGCTCTAACATGTACCTAAATTTTTTCTGCATAATGATATATCTAAAGAAATCAACTGTTGCTAACTTCTTATTAAATGTATAAGTTGGAAAGCGATGTGAAACTAATCCATTTTCATCTTCTTTTTTTACTATTGCGATTGCACTTTCCCAAGCAAATGTAATACTTACTATTAAATCATTTTCTTTTACTTGATAAAGTTTGTCCATAGCTATTTTATGAGGTTTTGAATTTGGCTTTTGAAATGTTCCTTTACAATGACTTCTAACTCCAATAGCTAAATAATTTTCATTAGGTTTTGGTAGTTCTCTTAAAGTAATGATTAAAAACTTACTTAATTCTATTTCTTTCCATTTTTCAAATTCTTTCCCATCATTATTCTTAAATTTAATCTCTTGTGAAAAAATCTTTTGAATTAATCCAGCTTTGTATTCTTTTAATAATTTGAGTTTATTATTAAATTGCTCTAATTTAGTATCAGTAGAAGTTAAAAAGGATACAATTTTTTGTTGCTCCAATTTTAAAGGTATTGAAACATTTATATTCTCTAAATATCTAAAATATAAATTTGATACATTTCCTCCCTCAACAACTCTAGCAAATTCTTTTTTTAACATTCCATTTATATAGTATGTGAAAAACAATCCATTTTCCTCAGTATTGTAAACAGAAATCATTTCCCCTATTGCAACATTAGGAATTGGAAGATAGCTACAATTTGCAAAATCTAAAGGGTTTTCGCCAACCCTTGGAACCAATACTTCTCCTCCCTTACTAAATTTTAAAGATTTAGAATCCATATTAGTAAATGATTTGATTTTATTAATATATTCATTATATGTACTGTATAGCTCACCATATCTCACACATGGGGTGCTGGCATCTTCAGTTACTGAACTTTTTGGGGCATTTTTTCCATAATAAAAATATCCAAAATCTTTTAATGTTCCACTATTCCATTCTTCTTTGAATTCCTCAAATCTTAATTTAGGTACATTGCTCATTTAAAAAGGTCTCTTTATACCGAGTTCATCACAAAAACTAGCAATAGTTTTATCATTTTCGAGAATTTCATTATCTAAACTTTGAAGCTCTAAAGCTACACTATCAATATCAATAGTTACTTCCTCTTCAAAAGTATCCACATATCTTGGAATATTTAAGTTATAGTTATTCTCTTTTATCTCTTCAAGAGTTGCTAAGTATGAATATTTGTCCTCTACTTTCCTATCTTTAAAAGTATTAACAATTTTTTCTATATCTTGAGGTCGAAGATGGTTTTGATTTTTAGCCTTTTCAAAATGTTCTTTACCGCTTGCATCTATAAAAAGAATGTTTTGACTGTCTTCACGACATTTTTTAAATACCATGATACAAGTAGGTATCGGAGTTCCATAAAAAATATTAGCAGGTAAGCCTATAACACAATCCAGATAGTTTCTATCTTCTATAAGATATTTTCTTATATGTCCCTCACTATTACTACGAAACAATACCCCATGAGGTAATACAACAGCCATAGTTCCATTATCATCAAGATGATGTATCATGTGTTGAACAAAGGCAAAATCTGCTTTAGATTTTGGAGGTAGCTTTCCATATTGTGAAAACCTATCATCACTCATATGCAGTGGATTTGCTGACCAATGAGCTGAAAAAGGTGGATTTGCTACAATAGCTTCAAATCTTTCATCTAAGTGTTGTGGGTGCTCAAGAGTGTCCTCTTGTTTTATATCAAACTTTCTATAATGTACATTGTGCATTATCATATTCATACGAGCTAAGTTATATGTAGTTCTATTTAACTCTTGACCATAAAAGTTACTTACATCTTCAACCTCTCTTGCAACCCTTAAAAGTAGTGAACCACTTCCACAAGTTGGGTCGTAAACTGATTTTAATTTTGTCTTTTTATTGGTTACTATTTTTGCAAGTATCTTAGAAACCTCTTGTGGTGTATAAAATTCTCCTGCTTTTTTACCTGCACCACTAGCAAATTTACCGATAAGATATTCATATGCATCTCCAAGTACATCTCTATCGTGGTTTTTTAACTCAAAATCTATATTGTCTAAGTGTGAAAGAACTTTTGCTATTAGGGTGTTTTTAGCTTCTTCTGTTCTTCCAAGCTTTGTAGAAGTTAAGTCAAGGTCTTCAAATAGATGTTCAAAGTCATCTTCGCTCTCATGACCCATAGTTGATTGTTCTATACCTCTTAATATTTGTGATAAGTCTTCAAGTATAAAGTTGTTTGTATCACTATTACCACGAATAGCAACAGCACTAAAAAGCTCAGTTGGTTTTAAAAAGTATCCAAGTTGTTCAACGGCATCTTCTTTTATGGCTTCAAGATACTCTTTATCATCATCTTTATCTTCATCTAGTGAAGTATATAAAAGCTCATCTTCTTCAAGCAGTTCATTTGCAAAACTTTCGAGTTTTTCAGATAAATATTTGTAAAAAATAAATCCAAGAATATAATCCCTAAACTCATCAGCATCCATCTTACCTCTAAGAGTATTTGCGATATTCCATAACTGTTGTTCTAACTTTTTTTTCTGTTCTTCGCCCATTAATATTAAACCTTATTTATTTGTAAATATGATTCTATCTAAAAGTTGATATATCTTTGATTTTATATGATTATATTTTATATATTAACAATACAACAGCTACAAATAAAAGTGAGTTTGAATATAAAACATATTTTAAATATTTCTTCAGACTTAAAATATCTCTTTTTTGTTTTTCAAAATCTTCAACTGTCATCATTGCATCTCTTAATGAGATTACGAGGTCTTTATGCATTTTATCAATCATATTTCTAAGCCTACCACCATCAAAAGTTACCATTTTAATTATTTTATCTTCAATTGGTTCAAAATTGATTTCATTAGCTATCTTTACAATAGAGTTATTTAGGTCTTGATAAAGCCTTGGTAATATTTTTGATATCTTTGATATTTGTTCATGAGAATTTTTTACTTTTATATCTATGCTTGAAATATTACTATACAAGTCACTTCCTTTTTCAAGTTTTACTAATAATTCACTATTAGTATATTGTAGTTCTTCTAATATTGCTTCTAGTGTCTTTTTTTCTGTAATTACAAAATCATCTTTTTTCATTTTTAGCCTTTTATTTTGCTTATTATTTTTAAATCATCTATCAAAGATAATATATCTTTTGCAAATGTAAATCGTGCCATATTTTTATTGAAAACTTTTTGACCATCTTTTACCCATTTTTGCCTGTATGTTGATATGTTTTCTACTAATTCTTTTGATGATTGATAACTATCGTATAGTGATATTCCATAGGATTTTAATATGCCAAATAATTGGCTGTTTGGGATAAATACAAATGATGTTATATCTTTTTTAATAAGTTCAATTTTACTTTTTATATTGTATGTTTCACTTCCAAAAAATCCTACAAATTGTTTTTTAACATCATCTTCATTTAGATTATTGCATCTGTTGAAAAATAGATGAATATTTGCTTTCTTATCTGTTTTCTTGATTAGTTCTATAGTTTGCACTACATTGTCAAATTGTTCTATATCATCATTTACAGGTATGATATATACTATATTTTGCATGTCTATTTTTTGTATATAGTTTAAGACCTTTACTGTATCATCTCCACCACCACAATCTATTATATTTACTTCTTTACCATTTGATACGATGTCAAAATATACTTTGTTTATAGCTTCATCTGATTCGTTTAGTTTTAAACTTTTAAAGTTTAGTTTAGAATTTGATAATTTACTTGTATTGTTGTTGTCTAGTTCAAATATATTTATTTTTATATCATCATCTTTAAACATCAATGCCAATACATTTACAGAAACCGTTGTTTTACCAGCTCCACCTTTTGTTTGTACCACACAATAGTTTTTGTTCATTTTTTATTTCCTTATTTTAAATCTGCAAATATGTCTGTATTTGTACTTTGCTTTTCTTCTATTTTTATTTCAATATTCTGATTATTTTTTCTTTTTATTGCGTTTGATACATGAGCATAATAAAAAGCTTTATAAGTTGTATATGATATTTTAATTTCAAGAGCTGTATTTATTATCTCTACTTGTTCTTTCATATTTAGTCCACTATTTATTAATTCCATAATATTTATTTTGATTAGTTTTAGTATTTTAAAACTACCTTTTTTAGTTAATTTAAATTTTTCTAATGCTTTATTTAAAGCAGAATCTTTTGCTTTTAAAAATTGTTCATTTAGCATTGTGTTTACCTCCTTTTATAAAACAGTACATTGTTTAGAATTGATTGTCAAATACGAATATATAGGCTAATGTAGGCATTTGTAGGATTATGTATTCAAATGTTTTTTTATGTTTGAATATGTAAATTTGTACTATTTTGTATAAATTTCATATCATGTTTCTTGAGGTAACAAATCTTTTTAGTATTCTTATTATCTCTATTTATAGTCTTATTAGTACTTATGATTATTTTGAGTAAAAATGATACATATTCATCATTTTTTGTACTTGTTTTTCTATAAAACCACTTACTATTTATTCACTTATTGGTAACTATTTTGTACAAATATAGCTATTTTTCTATTCTTTTATGTGCTTATTACTAACTAATTATTCACTTTGACAAATAAATTAATGCCTATTAAAATAACAAATGAAGCGAGCAATTATGTCTTACACTCTCCGAGATGTAAGTCATAAGCTCTTGTAGGGACTAAATCCCTAACACCCAAATATTATTAGTAAAAAGGAAATTATTTTGAACAATAAAAAAACTGCACCATTATCTAAAAAAATAACTTTTAGAATAAATGAAAGTGAATATAAAAAATTTCAAATACTTTTTAAAAATGCAAAATTAAATAAGAAGAAATATACTACATCTGATTTTATTAGAAATATTATATTTGAAAATAATCCTAAATTTGAAGTGATTAAAACAAAAACAATTATAAGAGATAAACCATGTAAAGATGAAAGTTTAAAAATATATCATCTTAACAAAATAGGAAATAATATAAATCAAATAGCATATGCACTAAATATTAGAAAGCAAGATATACATATACTAAAAAAGCTTGATAATATTTCTGAACTTTTAAAGATTATGATTTGATAGCTAAGTTTGATTCTACTTCTAGGGGTGGAAATGGTAGTGGACTAAAACATTACTTAGAAAATGGTACAAAAGATGATAGAGATGAAAAAGACAAAAGAGTAGCCTTGTATGGAGATATTGATATATTGCAGTCATGTATAAAACTTGGTCATGACAAAGGATACAAAGAAACATATAGAAATATCGTTGTTTCATTTGATGAAAACTATGTCAAAAATAATGATTTAAAAGATATTGCATATAAATATATTAGTCAATATGCAAAAGGCTATGAAAGTGATGAAGTTGTTGCTTATGCAGAAGTTCATATTCCAAAGATACTTTATAAAACTAAAATAAATCAAAGTACAGGAGAAAGTGAAAAAATAAGAAGAAAACCACACATTCATATATCATTTGCAATGTATAGTCCAAAATTAAATAAACAATTAATGTTAAATTCGAATGATAAAAGAATCTATGATATAAATTTATTGACAAGAAAAGTAGAACTGGATTACCGCTTTAAACAAGTTGTATTAAAAGCTATAGCTAAAGATATTACCCAAGTAAAGTCAGCATCTAAAAAGCTAAATTATAGAAAAAATATTAAAGCTAATATTGATAAATACATCATTGATAATATAAAATTCATAGAAAGCTTTGAAATGTTGAAAAAAAGATTAGTAAATGTTTTTGATGTTGAAATTGTAAGAGAAAGTACAACAAAAGCAAAAACTAAATCTATAACTATTTTATATCAAAATAAAAAGATACGACTAAAAGGAAATATATTTCATAGTTCAACTTTTAACGATGCAAAAAAACAATTGATGAATACTGATAAAAACTATATTGAAGATGATTATCCATTATCTGAACAAAAACGACTCAAGAAAATAAATCGAGACTTAGAGCAATTTAACATAGTTAAAAATGAATATATTAAATTACATAATAAATATGCAAGAGAAAAAGTAAAGGAGAGATTTATTGAGCCAAAGGAAGTACCTGTAACAGCAAAAACAAAGAACTACTTATCATATCAAGCTAAAATATATAAATCAGTATATGGTGCTAGTAT